>CAZJCW010000034.1:0-24715 GCA_964544365.1 uncultured Alsobacter sp. | reverse complement strand
ACCGCGACGCTCGATCTCGGCATCGACTGGGGCGATGTCGACCTCGTCGTCAATGTCGGCGCGCCGAAGGGCGCGAGCCGGCTCATGCAGCGCATCGGCCGCTCGAACCACCGGCTGGACGAGGCGTCGAAGGCGATCCTCGTGCCGGCGAACCGGTTCGAGGTGATGGAGTGCCGCGCCGCGCTCGACGCGGTCGCCGTTGCGGCGCAGGACACGCCCGAGCCGCGCACCGGCGCGCTCGACGTGCTCGCCCAGCACGTGCTCGGCATGGCCTGCGCCGGCGGTTTCGCCGAGGACGACCTCTACGCGGAGGTCTCGTCCGCGGCGCCCTATGCCTGGCTCGACCGCGAAACCTTCCAGGCCGTGCTGCGCTTCGTCGCGACCGGCGGCTATGCGCTTGCCACCTACGAGCGCTTCGCCAAGATCCGCATCGGCCGGGACGGCCTCTGGCGGGTGACGAATCCGCGCATCGCCCAGCAGTACCGGCTGAACGTCGGCACCATCGTCGAGGAACCGATGCTGAAGGTTCGGCTCGGCCGGGCGCGCCGCTCCGCCCCCGGAGCCCCTGCTGCTCCCGTGCGTGGCGGGCGGGTGCTCGGCGAGGTCGAGGAGTATTTCGCCGAGACGCTGCTGCCGGGCGATACCTTCATCTTCGCCGGTGAGGTGCTGCGGTTCGAGGCGATCGCGGAGACGGATGTCGTCGTCTCGCGCACCGCGCCGGGAACGGATCCGAAGATCCCGTCCTACGCAGGCGGCAAGTTTCCGCTCTCGACCTTCCTGGCCGAGCGCGTGCGCGGCATGCTCGCGGATCCCGGCGTCTGGCGTCACATCGAGGGCGGTGTCGCCGAGTGGCTGGAGACACAGCAGCGCAAGTCGCTGCTCCCGCGGCGCGACCAGATGCTGGTCGAGACGTTTCCGCGCGCCGGCCGGTACTACATGGTCGCCTATCCCTTCGAAGGCCGCCTCGCGCACCAGACGCTCGGCATGCTGCTGACGCGACGTCTCGAGCGTGCGCGGCTGCGGCCGCTCGGTTTCGTCTGCACGGACTACGGCCTCGCCGTCTGGGGCCTGGCCGACATCGGCTCGGCGCTCGCCGGCGGTCGCATCGACCTGCCGGGCCTGTTCTCCGAGGAGATGCTCGGCGACGACCTCGAGGAATGGCTGGCGGAATCGGCGCTGATGAAGCGCACCTTCCGCCACTGCGCGATCATCGCCGGCCTCATCGAACGTCGATTTCCGGGGCAGGAGAAGAGCGGCCGACAGGTCACCATGTCGACCGACCTCGTCTACGACGTCCTGCGCCGGCATGAGCCGAACCACGTGCTCCTGCGCGCCACGCGCGCCGATGCGGCATCGGGCCTCCTCGACCTGAGGCGCCTCGCCGGGCTTCTCTCGCGCATCCGGGGGCGAATCGTGCACAAGGATCTCGAACGCGTGTCGCCGCTCGCCGTGTCCGTGATGCTGGAGATCGGCCGCGAGGCCGTGTTCGGCGAGGCGGCCGACGACCTGCTGGCGCAGGCCGAGGCGCAACTGCTCGAGGAGGCGCTCTCATGAGCGTGGCGGTCGACGATTTGGAGCCAGTGCCCTGCGCCGCGGCAGCCGACGTCGGCGCGGGCATCCAGGTCGGACCGCTGCCGTTCGTCGCGGATGTTTCGGGCGCGCTCGTCCTGCCGGAGGACCGGCTCCTGCTGGTCGCCGACCTCCACCTCGAGAAAGGCTCGGCCTTCGCCCGCCGCGGCGTCTTCCTGCCGCCCTACGACAGCCGGGCCACGCTTCAGGCGTTGGCCGCCGTGCTGGCGCGCTGGCGGCCGAAGCGGGTCGTCGTGCTGGGGGACACGCTGCATGATCGCGGTGCGCTGGACCGGATCGACCCGACCGACCTCGGCACGTTGCGGGGCCTGCAGGCGGGCATCGACTGGCTCTGGCTGAGCGGCAACCACGATCCTGTTCCGCCTGCCGGCCTCGGCGGGAGCGTGGCGTCCGAACTGGCCTATGCCGGCGTGACGTTGCGCCACGAGCCGTCCGCCACCGAGACGGGCCCGGAGATCGCGGGCCACCTCCACCCCGCCGGCAAGGTGCGCGGCGGCGGGCGCAGCCTGCGGCGGCGCTGCTTTGCCGCCAACGGACGACGCTGCGTTCTGCCGGCCTTCGGCGCCTATGCCGGTGGCCTCAACGTCCTCGACGCGGCTTTCCGCCCGCTGTTCGCGGGCGCACCCTTCACGGCCCACGTGCTGGGCGCCGGCCGGGTCTACGCGGTGCCTTCGTCGGCGCTGGTGCCGGACTAGCTCCAGCGTCCGTTCCGGGACCCGGACGCGGCGGGAGGCCGGGACGCGGCCCGCCGCTGCGACCTCCTCGTCATGGCCGTGCCTGCCCAGCCATCCTCGGTTCGCGGCGGCGTGTCCACGGCCGTGGATGCTCGCGCCGCGCGAAAGCATCACCGAGGCGTTTGACGCAAGAGATCAGGCCGGCGCCAGAGGCAGCATGGCCAGCGCCACGATCAGGACCAGGACGACGGCGGCCGTCAGGGCAAGTCGCAGCGTCGCGTACCATGCGGGGGCATGGCCGCCGCGCACCATGGCGACGTCGATCACCGCCAGCGCCAGGAAACTCGCGATCAACAGCGCGAGGTCGTGCGGGCGCGGCAGCATCAGCGCCACCCAAGCGGCAAGCGCAGGGACGACCGAGATGACCAGGAACGCGGTGCGGCCCGGCGCATCCCCGTGCCGCAGTCCGATGCCCCACCTCACGCCGCCCAGGAAAGAGAGGATCACCGCCCCATAGCCCACGAGGGCCGCGCGGAAGGTGTCGTTCGGCAGTCCGTAGCGCCAGTCCAGCCCGAGCAGCGCGGCGGTGGCCAGGGCGGCGAAGGGCAGTACGCCGCCGGCCCCGAGAACAAGTGCATCGGCCGGTATGGCGCGCGGATCGTCGGCGTGAGAGGCCTTTGACATGCGGAATCCTCGAAAAATGTCCGGTCAGACCGATTGGAACGCCGCGCCCGACTTGTCCAGATCCCTGGCGACCATTTCGTCCGCGGTCAGTCGCGGCGGAAGATCAGGGAGGCCAGCCAGCCCATCACCAATGCCATCGCCGCCGTCAGGCTGCCATAGGTCCACGGGCGCTCGCGGGCGGACTGGTAGAGCACCTGCTCGAATCCGGCCTTGGACACCTCGAAGTTCGTCGTTTCGCGGGCGATCTGGACGCCGTCGGCCAGCAGTGCGATCGACACCTCGTAGGTGCCGACGGGCGCGGTCGAGGGCACCGGCACCGGCGCCCGGAAGATCTCGGGCGCGACGAAGGTCACGGCGTCGCCCTGCTCGACATAGAGGCCCGCCTCGCGACGCAGGCGGATCAGGGCATCGCGGAACGGCACGTCCTGCGCGGAGCCTATCCCCGGCTTGGGGATCAGCGCCTCCAGCCCGATGCCGTAGCGCAGCCGCAGCTCCGGCGTGGCGATGTCTGTCACGGGCCGGGTCGCCAGGACGGCGAGGGTCACCGGCAGCGCACCGAACTTCCGCTGCTCGAGATTGGCCCAGAGCGGGCCGATCCGGACCTTCTCGCGCACCACCATCAGCCCCTGCGGGCCCTTGGCGGTGATGACCACGTCGTAGGGGCCCTGCCGCGAAACGCTGCGGCCGTCGCGCATGATCACGCCGAAGATGACCAGTTCCGCGCCGGTGTAGGTCTGGGTGATCCGGACATGGTGGCTCGAGAGCGAGACCACCAGCGCCTCGGCCCGCGCCGCGCCCGTCTCCCACGCAAGACCGGCGCTTCCCGCCAGCCCGGCCAGGACCGCGGCGGCGAGGCGTCTGCGAAGGGAAGAGGGGCGCTCGCGATTCATCAGCGCAGTTCCGTCGCGCCCAGCGAGTAGACGTCGGCGGGCTTGATGACCGCCTCGGTGGCGAAGCGGATGCCGACGGCCAGCACGATGAGTGCCAGAAGCAGCCGGAAATACTCGCCCTTGACGTTGCGCCCCGCCCGGGCTCCGAACTGCGCCCCGAACACGCCGCCGAGGACGAGCAGCAGCGCAAGGACGACGTCGACGGCCTGGTTGGTCACCGCATGCAGGATCGTCGCGGCCACCATCGTGAACAGGATCTGGAACAGCGACGTGCCGACGACCACGGCAGTCGGGACACGGAAGAGATAGAGCAGGGCGGGCACCATCAGGAAGCCGCCGCCGATGCCGAGCACCGCGCCGAGGAAGCCGATGGTGATCGACAGCACGGCCAGCGGGATGACACTCACATAGAGCTTCGACCGCTGGAAGCGCATGCGCAGCGGCAGGCCGAAGTACCAGGGGTGGTGCGGACCGCGCCGCCGCGGAGGAACGACGCCGCGGCGTTCCGTCCACAGCGCCTTGAGGCTCTCCACCAGCATCAGCGAGCCGACGCCACCGAGCAGGGTGATGTAGGACAGCACGATGACCAGCTCGAGCTGGCCGATCCGGCGCATCGCGTTGAAGAACCAGACCCCGAGCAGCGTGCCCAGCAGGCCGCCGACGAGCAGGACCGTGCCGAGCTTGACGTCCAGCGCCCGTCTTCGCCAGTAGGCGAGGGCGCCGGTCATGGAGGATGCGGTGATCTGCGTCGAGACGGTGGCAACCGAGAACGCGGCCGGCACGCCGATGAAGATGAGCAGCGGCGTGAGCAGGAAGCCGCCGCCGACCCCGAACATGCCGGAGATGAACCCCACGGCGGCGCTCAGCCCCAGCACCAGGAAGATGCTGATCGGCATGTCCGCGATGGGCAGGTAGATCTGCACGGCGTTTCCTCGTCGGGCCGCTGGTGGGCCGATCCCTGCCGCCCATGGGGCAGCCGGGCGCGCCGGCCGTCAACCTCCGCCGGCGTCGCAGGAGCCCTGCGCCAGCGTCAGCCGCGCCCCTTGCCCTTGGCCGGCGCCGCGGGCGGAGCGTCGTCCCAGGTTGCAGGCATGGCCACTTCGTTGGCCGCGTCCTCCGGCCTGCGCGGCTGGAAGCCGGCGGCGGCCGCCTTGGCGCTGGCCAGCGCCGCCGCGTCGAGGCGCGCCGCGACCTCTTCGCGCTTGCGGCCGGCATCCTCGTCGCCCTGCGCGGCGGCGATCGTGAACCAGACGTAGGATTCGCCGAGGTTCTGCTGCATGCCGAGGCCGCGCGCGGCAAGAATGGCGAGGTTGTACTGGCTGTCGCGAACGCCGAGGTCGGCCGCGCGGCGGAACCAGGCCGCCGCCGTCGCGTAATCGGGCTTGCCGGAGCTGCTGTCCGCGATCAGCACGCCGAGGTTGTGCATCGCCTTGGCATTGCCCTTCTCGGCGGCGCGCAGATAGAAGGCGCGTGCCTTGACGAGGTCCACCGCGACGCCCGTGCCCTTCTCGTAAAGGCTGCCGAGACGGTACTCCGCGGGGGCCAGCCCGCCGGCGGCGGCCTTCTCCAGCCACTTTGCGGCGGCCTTCGGGTCGCGTGGAATGCCCTTGCCGTCGAGCAGACGCATCGCAATGTCGTAGGCGGCGACGGCGTTGCCGGCCTTTGCGGCGCTCTGCAGCCCGGATGGCAGCAGGGCGCGGGCGACGTCGTTGAGCACCGGGGTGGCGACGGGGTCGGGATCCGTCAGCGTCGGCGCAGGCACGGTCTGCGGCGCCTTGCCGAGGGCGCCGACCGTGTCCGGCTCGGGGCGCTGGGGCGGGGCGAAGCTGTCGGTGGGCGGCGCGGGCTGCGCATCGCGGTTGAAGCTCGGCTGCGGCGGAGCGGCCGGCGGATCGAGCGGGATCGGCGGAAGGCGCGGCGCGGGCGGCAGTGTGCCCGTGGCCGGCACGTCCGGCAGTTGAACGGCTCCGGTTTCGGCCGGGGGCGCCTGCACGGCGCTGCGCTGGAGCATCGTGCGGACGACCTGGGCGGTGCCCAGCGCGAGCACGACGATGGCGAGGCCGATCAGGATGGGCCTGCGCTTGCGCTCCAGCAGGCTCAGGCCAGCCTCCTCGCCGACCGCATCCGGGGTCTCGCCCGTCGTGTCGGCTGCCGGAGCCTTGCGCTCCGGGCGGAGGGAGGACGGCCTGCCCGACTTCTTCGGCTGCGAGGCGACGGCGGCGCGGGCGGCGGCGATGAAGCTCGGCTTGCGCGGCTCGGGCTCGATCGCCTCGGCGGTAACCTCGGGCTCCGAGACCGGCGGCAGCACGGGCCGGCCCGTGCCGGGTTCCAGCGGGCGGTCCCCGGCCAGCGGCGGCGCGAGGCCTGCCGCTTCTGCGCGGGTCGCGGCGGCCACCGCGGCGGCGATCAGCTCGTCCTCGGTCTGGGCGGCGGCAACGGCAGGGGCCGGCGCATCGGGCACGACCTCGACCTCGATGGCCGGCGCGGTATCCTGCGCCGGCTCCTGCGCCTGTTCCGGCGCAGCCAGATCCTGGATCGCCTTTTCGGCGGAGGCGCGCGCCGCGGAGACGAGCAGAAGCGCGTCCTGCGCGTCAGAGGTCGCGTCCGCCGGCATCACCGGCGCGGGAGCGGGGGATGCCGGACGGCCCTTGCGGACGGGTTCCGCATGCCTGGCCGCGCGGGCGGCGGCGGCGGCGGCGGCAATCTTCTCGGCGACGGTGGGAACCGCAGCTGCGGCCTCGACGGGCGCCGGCGGTGCGGAAGCCGCCTGCTGGCGCGCCTCGAGTCCGGCTTCCAGCCGGGCGAGACGCTCCACGATGCGGCCCAGGGTCGCCTGCACGGCGTCGAGCGCGTCCGTCGCGCGGTCGTCGGCGGGAGGCGAGATCGCGCCGCTCACGCTTTGCGCGGCCTTCATGGCCGCCGCTTCGGCCGCCTCGACGACGGCCAGGCGGCCATCCTCGACACGAACGAACAGGTCGGCGATCGACCGCTCCATGGCGCGCAGCGAAGCGAGGCTCTCGTCATTGCGGCCGAGGGCGTCGGTCATCGCGGCGAGCTGGCGCTCCAGCGCCTCGAAGCTGGCCGGAGTCGCTTCTGTCCGGCCGGCGGCGTCGATCTTCTCGCCGAGGCCGCGGACCAGCGCCTCCAGTTCTCCCGTGTCGACCGCCGCCGTGGCCGGTGCGGGCGGCGTCACGTCGAGACGGTCGACGATCGTCTGCAGGCGGCTTTCGATCGGCCGCAGGTCGGGGAAGGCGATGCCGGCGACCGCCGCGCGGATGTCGTCGGCGGCTGCGAGCACCGGGGAGGGGGCGCTGTCGAAGCGCTCTTCGATGGCCTTCAGGCGCGTTTCGACGCCGCCGAGGTTCGGCGCGCGCAGGTCCGGAGAGCGCAGGTCGGACACGGCCGCGCGGATATCGTCCGCCGCGGAGCGGATCGTCGCGGCCCCGAAATCCTGCGCGGCGCGCTCCTGCAGGAGGCTTGCCAGCGCCGCGTCGATGGAACCGAGGCGCTTCTCGAGATGCGAGACGGCATCGGTGCCGCGCGCCGCTTCGGCGACGCCGCCCTTCAGGCTCTCGATGCCGGCCGAGATCTCGGCCAGCACCGCGGGATCGGGCTGCGATTGCGTGCGATCGAGGCGGCGGCCGAGAGCGGCGATGTCGGCGCGAAGGTCGGCTAGCGTCCGCAGCGGCTCGAGGGCCTGGCCGATGCGCCCCATTTCGGCACCGATCGTCTCCAGCGGCCCGGCCAGCGTCGGGGCGCTGGCCTCGCGGCGCAGACCGTCGATCCGGCTGCCCAGGGAGGCGAGCCCGTCCTCGATCGCGTCGAGGCGAGTCTGCGGCGCCAGCGTCTTCACCGCCGCCGTGAGATCGGCGAGGTCGCCGCGGAGCGCGGCGACGTCGCGCTCGGCGCGGCCGTCCTGCCGCTGGGTCTGGCGCTGCGCGACCTCGCGCAGTTCGTCGATCCTCAGCGACAGCTGGGCGATGTCGCCCTTGAGCGAATCGACCACCCGGTCGGCGACCGCGCCCGGATCCGGCACCGCCTGGGCGGGCGCCCGGCCCGCCGCGACGGACGTCCTGTCGAGCATGGCCTGGCGGGCCTTGATCTGCGCCATCGCCTCGTCGAGGCTTCCCGGCGCAGACGGAACCGTCGTGGGGTAGGATTCGATACCGGCCTCGTCGTCGTCGCCGCCCATGTCGAGCCGGTCGAGGATGGCCGACAGGGCTGTCTCGATGGTCTCGATCCGCTCGGCCTGCTCGCGCTGCGAGGGCGGGATGTCCGATCCGATGCGGCCAGCCACGGCGACGAGCCGGGTCTCCAGGTCTCGCAGGGCTTTCTCGATCCGCGGCGGCACGGGCGCATTCGCCTCGCGCTCGTCGAGCCGGTCGATGCGTGATTCGAGCCGTGCCAGCGCGTCCTTGACGCCGCTGTCGGCGGGGCGCGTGCTGATGGAACGCTCTATGTCGTTCATGCGGGTCGTGACGAGCGCCAGCGCGTCGCGCAGGGCGGTGGACGTGCGTTCCTGGGCGGCGGCGATGGTGCCGACCTCCTCGCGCCGCCGTTCCTCGGCGCGCTCCATCCAGCGGACCATGGCGGAAAGGGCGCCCGCGGTGCGCTCCTCCACCGCGTCGGACCGCTTCACGGTATCGGCGATCGTCCGGCGCAGCACCTCTTCCAGGTCCGTGTGGGCCTGATGGGCGCTGACGGCGGTGTCCGCGGCCGCCCGGTCGAGCCGGGCGAGGCGTTCGGCAATGTCCTTGAGGTTGTGGCCCTTCTGGTCCTGCCCGGCACGCGACCGGCGCGGCGGTTCCGGCTCGTCGACCGCCGTCTCGACGATGACGGTGTTGAGCCACTCGCCGAGCGTCATCCCGGCGCGTCGCGCCGCGTCCTTCGCGGCGTCGCGGGCCTGGACGTCGATGCCCTTCACGCTCCACGGCATTTTCATCGCGCCTGATCCGGACGGCATGCCCGACCCCTGCAAATCGCTGGCCGCCGCCCCCTTCAGGACGCCGGACGGCTCGGTCCCGAGGACCCGCCACCGCATCGGCGACTTTTGGGCCTTATGGTAAACACAGGGTTAAGGATCATCGGTTCGGCATTCATAATTTGGCAACTCATGCGCGCGATGGCCGTGGGCATGGCGCCCCGTCGCGCTCGCCCCGTCGCGTCCGAGCTTGAATGTCACGCCGGATAGTTTATATGTGAACGAATTGGAGCGACCCCGTGTCGACCGTTCCGGAGCATGCGCCATGCCGAGCTACAGGGCCCCCGTCGAGGACGTGAAGTTCCTCCTCAACGACGTCTTCGCCGTCGGGCGTTACGCCAATCTTCCCGGTTTCGCCGACCTGACCCCGGAGACGCTTGACGCGATCCTCTCGGAGGGCGCGCGGATGTACGAGGAGGTCTGGCAGCCGCTGAACCGGATCGGCGACGTCGAGGGGTGCACGCGTCACGCCGATGGCCGCGTCACCACGCCGACCGGTTTTCGCGACGCCTATCGCGCCTATGCCGAGGGCGGCTGGGTCGGCTTGTCGGCGGATCCCGAGCATGGCGGCCAGGGCCTGCCCTACACCCTGACGGCCATCATGAACGAGTTCGCCTCGTCGTCGAACGTCGCGCTCGGGATGTATCCCGGCCTGACCATGGGCGCCATCGCGGCGCTCATGCGGCACGGATCCCCGGAGCAGAAGGCGACCTGGCTGCCGCCGATGATCTCGGGCCGGTTCTGCGGCACGATGAACCTCACCGAGCCGCAATGCGGGACAGACCTCGGGCTGATCAAGACGAAGGCAGTCGCGCAGCCGGACGGCAGCTACCGGATCACCGGCACCAAGATCTTCATTTCCGCCGGCGACCACGACATGGCGGAGAACATCGTCCACCTCGTCCTGGCCCGCATCGAGGGCGCTCCGGAGGGAACGAAGGGAATCTCTCTCTTCCTCGTGCCGAAGCACCTTCTGGCCGAGGACGGCACCCCGGGGCCGCGCAATGGCGTGTCGTGCGGGTCCATCGAACACAAGATGGGCATCCACGGCAACGCGACCTGCGTGATGAACTACGACGGCGCCACGGGCTGGCTCGTCGGCGCGGAGCATCGCGGACTCGCGGCCATGTTCGTGATGATGAACGAGGCGCGCCTCGCCGTCGGCATCCAGGGCCTCGGGCTTTCCGAAGTCGCCTACCAGAACGCCGCCGCCTATGCGCGCGACCGGCTCCAGGGCCGGGCACTGACGGGGACGAAGGAGCCCGCGAAGGCTGCCGACCCGATCATCGTGCATCCCGACGTGCGGCGCACGCTGATGACCATCCGGGCCATCAACGAGGCCGGGCGGGCCCTCGTGATCTGGACGGCGCTGCAGAGCGATGTCGCCCACCGCAGCGGCGACCCGAAGGCGCAGCAGGTTGCCGATGACCAGCTCGGGCTGATGACGCCCGTGATCAAGGGCGTGCTGACGGACCTCGGGTTCGACAACACCGTCAAGGCGCAGCAGATGTTCGGCGGCCACGGCTACATCGCCGAATGGGGCATGGAGCAGTTCGTGCGCGATGCCCGCATCGCCATGATCTACGAGGGCGCGAACGGCATCCAGGCGCTCGACCTCGTCGGTCGCAAGCTCCCCCGCGACGGTGGTCGCGCGGTGATGGCGTTCTTCGCCGACACCGCGGCCTACCTGAAGGACAAGGCGGCGGACGACCGTCTCAAGCCGCTTGCGGCGCCTGTGCTGGCGGCGCTGGGCCAGCTCCAGCAGGCGACGATGTGGTTCATGGCCAACGGCATGAAGAACCCCGACAACGCCGCCGCGGGGTCCACGGACTACATGCACATGATGGGCCTCGTCGCGATGGGGGCCATGTGGGTCCGCATGGCCGAGGCGGCGCTGGCCAAGAAGGAGCGCGAACCCGCCTCCGCGGCGGCGATGGACGCCAAGCTGGTGCTCGCCCGCTTCTTCATGGAGCGGTTGTTGCCGGAAACCGGGGCGCAGCTCGCGCGCATCACCGCCGGCTCCGAGGCCGTCATGGCCCTGCCGGCGGACGCCTTCTGACGGCATCGTTGCCGACCCGGACGGGCGCGTTTCGCGCCGGTCGATGCGGGTGGTGATGTCGACGACGACGTGATTGAGTGACGCAAACGACATCGTGCGCATCGTGGGGCGTGGTCCGATGGACCGGCCCGCAACGAACGGCACGGAAGAACGGAAGCCGGAGAAAACGCCATGCCCGAGGCCTTCATCTACGACCACGTGCGCACGCCGCGCGGGCGCGGCAAGCAGGACGGATCGCTCCACGAGGTGACGGCGCTGTCCCTCGCCGCGCAGGTCCTGGCCGGCATCAGGGAACGCAACGGTCTCGATACCGGACTGGTCGACGACGTCGTCCTCGGCTGCGTCGACCCGGTGGGCGAGGCCGGCGGGGACATCGCGCGGGCGGCGGCGCTGGTCGCGGACTACGGCGAGGGCGTGCCCGGCATCCAGATCAACCGCTTCTGTGCCTCGGGGCTCGACGCGGTCAATTTCGCGTCCGCCCAGGTCATGGCGGGCCAGCAGGACATGGCGGTCGCGGGCGGCGTCGAATCCATGAGCCGGATCGGGATCGGGGCGTCGGGCGGCGCCTGGCCGGTCGATCCGGCCATCGCCATCAAGTCCTACTTCATGCCCCAGGGCGTCTCGGCCGACCTCATCGCCACCAAGTACGGCTTCGATCGCGATGCCGTCGACGGCTACGCGGTTGAGAGCCAGCGGCGTGCCGCCGCGGCCTGGGCGGACGGGCGCTTCGCCCATTCCGTTCTGCCGGTGCGCGACGTCAACGGCCTGACCATCCTCGACCGTGACGAACACATGCGGCCTCAAACGGACATGCAGTCGCTGGGCGGCCTGAAGCCCTCCTTCGCCATGATGGGCGAGCAGGGTGGCTTCGATGCCGTCGCCGTGCAGGCGCATCCCGAGATCGAGCGGGTCCGCCACGTCCACCACGCCGGCAACTCGTCGGGGATCGTCGACGGCGCTGCCGCGGTGCTGATCGGCTCCGCCGCCGCCGGAAAGGCCGCCGGGCTGGCGCCCCGGGCGCGCATCCGCGCCTTCGCCAACATCGGCTCCGAGCCGGCATTGATGCTGACAGGCCCCGTCGACGTGACACGGAAGGTGCTGAAGCGGGCCGGCATGACGACGGCCGACATCGATCTCTTCGAGGTGAACGAGGCGTTCTCCGCCGTGGTCCTGCGCTTCATGCAGGCCTTCGACATCGACCCGTCGCTCGTGAACGTGAACGGCGGCGCCATTGCGATGGGCCATCCGCTCGGGGCGACGGGCGCGATGATCCTCGGCACGGTTCTCGACGAACTCGAGCGGACCGGCAAGGGCACCGCCCTCGTGACGCTTTGCATCGGTGCCGGCATGGGCACCGCCACCATCATCGAACGCGTCTGAGCGGAGGCCGCCATGACCGAGACCGCATTCCGCATCGAGATCGACGCCGACGGCATTGCCCTGGCGACATGGGACATGGCCGGGAGGTCGATGAACGTCATCACCCCGGCCGTGATGGAGGAGATCGCCGCGCTGGTCGAGCGCGTCGCGGCCGATGACGCCATCAAGGGCTGCGTCGTGACCTCGGGGAAGGACAGCTTCTCCGGCGGCGCCGACCTCTCCATGCTGCAGGGCCTCGGCCTCGCCCAGGCGCGTCTCGCGCGGGAGCAGGGCGAGGAGGCGGCGACGCGCCACGTGTTCGAGGAGTCGCGCAAGCTCTCCCTGCTCTACCGGCGGCTCGAGACGTGCGGCAAGCCGTTTGCCGCCGCGATCGGCGGAGTCTGCCTCGGCGGTGCGTTCGAGCTGGCGCTGGCCTGCCACTACCGCGTCGCCGCCGACGACGGCGCGACGCGCGTCGGGCTGCCGGAGGTGAAGGTGGGACTGTTCCCCGGCGCCGGGGGCACCCAGCGTGTCGCGCGGCTCATGCCGACCGGCGATGCGCTGCAGATGTTGTTCAAGGGCGAGCAGCTGCGTCCCGCCCTGGCGAAGTCCATGGGACTGGTGCACGAGATTGCGCCGCGCGGCGAGATCGTCGCCCGGGCGAAGGCCTGGATCCTGGGCGGCGGCAAGGGCGTCGCGCCCTGGGATGCCGAAGGCTTCCGCGCGCCGTCCGGGAAGGTCTACTCGCCGACCGGCATGATGACCTGGCCGCCCGCCAACGCGATCTACCGCCGCGAGACCTATGACAACTATCCGGCCGTGAAGGCGATCCTGCACGCCGTCTACGAAGGCCTGCAACTTCCGATGGATCTCGCGCTGCGGGTCGAGAGCCGGTGGTTCGCGAAGATCCTGCGCAGCAAGGAGGCGGCGGCGATGATCCGCACGCTCTTCCTCTCGATGCAGGAGCTGAACAAGGGCGCGCGGCGTCCCGCCGGCGTCGCCACTTCCAGCCTCAAGAAGATCGGCGTCCTCGGCGCCGGTTTCATGGGCGCCGGCATCGCCTACGTCACGGCGCAGGCCGGCATGGAGGTCGTGCTGATCGACCGCGACCTCGCGGCTGCCGAGAAGGGCAAGGCGCATTCGCACAAGCTCATGACCGACCAGATCATGAAGGGCCGTGCGAAGACCGCCGACCGCGACGCGCTGCTCGCCCGCATCGCACCCTCTGCCGACTATGCGGCGCTGGGTGATTGCGATCTCGTGATCGAGGCCGTGTTCGAGGATCCCGCCGTGAAGGCGGAGGCGATCGCCAAGGCGGAAGCCGCGATGCGGCCCGGATGCGTCTTCGCGTCCAACACGTCGACTTTGCCGATCTCCGGCCTGGCGTCCGGATCGTCGCGTCCCGACCTGTTCATCGGAATCCACTTCTTCTCGCCGGTCGAGAAGATGATGCTGGTCGAAGTCATCATGGGCAAGGCGACCGGTCCGCAGGCGCTGGCCACCGCGCTCGACTACGTGCGCGCCATCCGGAAGACGCCCATCGTCGTCAACGACGGCCGCGGATTCTATGCCAATCGCTGCGTCGGCGCCTATCTCCGGGAAGGGCACCTGATGCTGGCCGAGGGCATTCCTCCGGCCATGATCGAGAACGCCGCCCGCATGGCCGGCATGCCGGTCGGGCCGCTGTCGCTGAACGACGAGGTGGCCATCGACCTCGCGCTGCGCATCGTCAAGGCGACCAAGGCGCAACTCGGCGCCGAGGCCGTCGATCCGGTGCAGGAGCGCATCCTCGCCGCCATGGTCGAGACGCATGGCCGTCTTGGCCGCAAGAACGGCAAGGGCTTCTACGACTATCCTGAAAAGGGTCAGAAAAGCCTGTGGCCGGGCCTGAGCGACCTCGCGGGCAAGGCCATCGATCCCGACACCATCGATGTCGGCGCGTTGAAGCGCCGATTCCTGACGGTGCAGGCGGTCGAAGCGGCGCGGACGGTGGAGGAGGGGATCGTCACCGATCCCCGGGAAGCCGATGTGGGCTCGATCCTGGGGTTCGGCTTCGCGCCCTTCACCGGCGGGACCCTCAGCTACATCGATGGCATGGGCGCGAGGGCCTTCGTCGACCAGTGCGACGTGCTGGCCGCCGCGTTCGGGCCACGGTTCGAGCCGGGCGCACTGCTGCGCGAGATGGCGGCCAAGGAAGAAACCTTCTACGACCGCTTCAGCGCGCGGCAGAAGGCCGCCTGAAGACCGCGTTCAGGCGTCCAGTTCCCGCAGCAGTCCGTCGAGGTCGAGGCGGCGGGTGACCATGGCCAGGCTTCCATCCGGGTTGCGCGGCCATTCGCTCTCGGGCTTGTCCCAGTAGAGCTCGACGCCGTTGCCGTCCGGATCCTCGAGGTACAGCGCCTCGCTGACGCCGTGGTCGCTGGCGCCCGACAGCGGGACGCCCGAGGTGAGCACCCGGCGCAGGGCATCGGCGAGATCGCGGCGGGTGGGATACAGGAATGCCGTGTGGAAGAGGCCGGTCGTTCCGGGAGGGGGCGGCGAGCCTCCACGGCTCTCCCAGGTGTTGAGGCCGATGTGGTGGTGGTAGCCGCCGGCCGACAGGAACGCGGCCTGGCTGCCGTAGAACTGCTGGACCTCGAAACCGAGGACACCGGAGTAGAAGGCAATCGAGCGTTCGAGGTCGGCGACCTTGAGGTGCACGTGGCCGATGCGGGTTCCTGCGGCCACGGGCGGGAACGGAGCGCGGGTCGCCATCGCGGCGGCAGTGGGACGGTTCATTGGACGATCCTGAGGGCGTGTCTTTCTTCCCGCACTATAGGTCCGCGCCTGGTACGCCGATACGCATCGCACCGTGCATTCCGACAAGATCGACCTTGCGCTAGGGCTCTCGACTACTCGGCGGCCGCGCCCAGGGCACGCCATTGCGCCAGCAGCGCGCGCAGCGCGGCGGGCTTCAGCGGCTTGTTCAGGACGTGGATCTTCTTCTCGGCCGCCGCGTCCCGGACCGCGGGCGTGCGGTCGGCGGTCAGCAGCACGGCCGGCGTCTCGGTCCCGAACTTCCATCGCAGCGTGACGATCGCGTCGAGGCCGTCGCCTTCGTCGAGGTGGTAGTCGGCGATGATGATATCGGGAGCGCCCTTGCGGGCCTTGAGCGTCTTCAGCGCCTCGTCCGGGGAACTCGCGACCACGACGTCGCAGCCCCAGCCGCCCAGCAGGGTCTTCATCCCGTCCAGGATGGTGGGCTCGTTGTCGATGCAGAGCACGGTGAGCCCGGCCAGCGGCATGGCTGCCGGCGGAGCCTCCGCCGCCTTCCGCGCGACGGCGGGGAGCGGGGCCGCGACCGGCATCTCGACGCTGAACATCGAGCCTCGGCCGAGCTGCGACCTGAGCCGGATCGGGTGGTCGAGCACGCGGCCAATGCGTTCGACGATGGACAGGCCGAGGCCGAGTCCGCGGGCCGCGCGGGCGCCCTGGTCCAGGCGCTGGAACTCGCGGAAGACCTCCTTCTGCTTGGAAGGCGGGATTCCGAGGCCGGTATCCCACACCTCGACGCGCAGCCGCCCCTTCAGCCGGCGGACCCCGACGAGCACGCGTCCCTTCGGCGTGTACTTGATGGCATTCGAGACGAGGTTCTGCAGCAGACGCCGCAGCAGTCGCCGGTCGGACCGCACCGTCAGGGAACACGGCACGAAGACGAGGGACAGCTCCTTCTCACGCGCAACGGGCTCGAACTCCAGCCGAAGCTGGTTGAGGATGTCGTCGATGCGGAAGCTGGACACCTCCGCCTTCATGGCCCCGCTGTCGAGGCGGGAGATGTCGAGCAGCGCCGTGAGGATCTCCTCGACGGCTTCCAGCGAGGCGTCGACATTCTGCGCCAGACGGGCATCGCCGCCCGTGCGGTCGCGCTCGACGAGAGACGTGGCATACAGGCGCGCCGCGTTCAGCGGCTGCAGGATGTCGTGCGACGCGGCGGCGAGAAACCGCGTCTTCGAGACGTTGGCCTCGTCGGCCTCGGCCTTGGCGCGGCCGAGTTCCTCGTTCAGCGAGAGCAATTCCTCAGTCCGCTCCCGCACGCGGCGCTCGAGCGTGACGTTGGCCTGTTCCAGGGCCTCCTCGGCTTCGACCGACTGGGTGATGTCGGTGTAGGTCGTGACGATGCCTCCGTCGGGCATGTGGGCGGAACGGATCTCGACCACCTTGCCGCTGTCGTGCAGGCGCAGGCGCACGGGCTCGACGTCGTTCACGAAACTCTCGAGCCGCGCGGCGACGAAATCATCCGTCTCACCCGGACCGTACGAGCCCCGCTGCGCGTTGAAGCGGACAATCTCGTCGAGCCCGGTTCCGGCGCGCGACAGCTCGCTCGGCAGGCTGAAGAGATCCTGGAACTCGCGGTTCCAGCACATCAGCCGCAGGTCCTTGTCGAACACGGTGATGCCCTGGCGCGCATGGTCGAGGGCGTGCTGCAGGAGGTCCCGGTTGTACTGGATCGCCGCCGAGGCATCGTCGAGCAGCTTCAGTGCGGCTTTCTTGCTGACGTTGCGGCGACGCAGCAGCAGCGAGAGCACCAGCCTCGACGACGCCGCGCCGATGGCGGATGCGAGGAGGTGCTCGGCATAGCGCAGCAGGTGGATGTCGGCGTCGCGGGCCGGCTCGAGTCGGATACCCCGGCTGCTCGCGAAGGCGTCGAAGGACGCTTGCGTCTGTTCCTGGCCGAGATAGCGCGCGACGGTCGTGCGCAGTTCCTCGACCGTGACCGAGGTTCGCCACAGCCGGAAGGTCTGCGCCATCGCCGGCATGTCGGGCGACACGAAGGCGCTCGCCTGCAGCCGCTCGATCGGCGTTGCCGGCCGCACGAACGAGAACGCGACGTAGCACACCGTGTTGGCAACCAGGCTCCACAGGGCGCCGCGGGTGATCTCGCTCACGCCGAGCTTGAATTCCCCGCTCGGCAGCAGCAGGCCGAGCCACTCGGTGCCGAGCACGCCGATGGCGTTCTCCACGGTCTCCGCGTCGGCGATGGAGGGGATGAACAGCATCAACGCCCACACGACCAGCCCGGTCGCGAGGCCGGCCGTCGCGCCGAGTGCATTGCCCCGGCGCCAGAACAGCCCGCCGAAGAAGGCCGGCGCGATCTGCGCGATGGCGGCGAAGGAGATGAGGCCGATGGAGGCCAGCGCGGCGGCGCCGAGGTTCTTGTAGTAGGCGTAGGCGAACAGCATCAGCAGGACGATCGCCACGCGCCGGACCGCGAGGATGAGGCCGCCCATGTCGCCCGAGGGCGCCCGGCCAGCCAGTGCCCTGCGCCGCAGCAGGAGCGGGATCGCGAGATCGTTCGACACCATGATGGCGAGGGCGACCGACTCCATGATCACCATCGCGGTCGCCGCCGACAGGCCGCCGATGAAGACGAGGAGGGCCAGCATTTCGGCGCCGTACTGCATGGGCAGCGCGAGCACCGTCATGTCCCGGTCCGCGCCCGGCGGGAGCAGCAGGTCGCCGGCCAGGGACAAGGGCACGACGAAGAGATTGATCAGCACGAGATAGAGCGGGAACATCCACGCCGCCCGCTTCGTGTCGTCCTCGTCCCTGTTCTCGACGACCGTCACGTGGAACTGCCGCGGCAGCAGGAGGATGATCATCCCCGACAGCATGGTCGTGATCAGGAACGACCCGATGCCCGAGCCGCGCTCGCCGATCGGCACGATGTCCGGCCTTGCCGCGACCCTGGCGAAGATGTCGCCGATCCCGTTGAACATCACGTAGCTGACGAACACGCCCACGCACAGGAACGCGACGAGCTTGACCAGCGACTCCATCGCGATGGCCAGGATCAGTCCGTCCTGGTGCTCGGTGGCGTCGACGTGGCGCGTTCCGAAGGCCGTCGCGAACCCCGCCAGGATGAGCGCGACGATCAGCGCGAGGTCGCCGAAGATCGGCACGGTCTTGGCGACGGTTCCGGGCTCGACGAAGTCGATGAAGGCGGTCAGCGACCCGGCGATCGCCTTGAGCTGCAGGGCGATGTAGGGCACGGAGCCGATCACGGCGATCAGGCTGACGAGGGCGGCCACGCGCTCGCTCTTGCCGTAGCGCGAGGCCACGAAGTCGGCGATCGAGGTGATGTTCTGCGATTTCGCCAGGCTGACCACGCGGCGGATGAGCCGGTGGCCGAGCGTGATCACCAGAATCGGCCCGATATAGATGGCCAGGAAGTCGAGGCCGGAGCGCGAGGCGAGGCCCACCGAGCCGAAGAACGTCCAGGACGTGCAGTAGACCCCCAGAGCGAGCGCATAGATCGTCGGACGTCCGGGTCCCGCCATCCAGCGACGGCCGGCCGTGTCCCCGTAATGCGCGACCGCGAAGAGCGCGCACAGGTAAATCAAAGCGGCCAGGACAACCGACCAGCTCGCCAACATGCGGTCTATCCCCCCGGCGTCCGCGCGCGAACAATCTATCGTTCTGCCCGCGTCCGTGAAAGAGTCCGTGCAGACCCCTTGCGGATGGGGTTCAGCTTGACAATTGTCGCCCCACGCTCACGAGTTGATCGTGCGGCATCCGGACGCGCAGTACGCATCGACCAGCAAGAGGGGGAAGGCCATGTCCATCGTTCAGGAGTTCAAAGACTTTGCCATGAAAGGCAACGTCGTCGATCTCGCCATCGGCGTGATCATCGGCGCCTCCTTCGGCAAGATCGTCGAATCCGTCGTCGGCGACCTGATCATGCCGATCATCGGAGCCATCACGGGCGGCCTCGACTTCTCGAACTACTACATCCCGCTGTCCGGCGCGGTGAAGACGGGCATGGCCTACGAGGAGGCCAAGAAGGGCGGCGCCGTCCTCGGCTATGGCAACTTCCTCACGACCGTCGTCAGCTTCCTGATCATCGCCTGGGTCCTGTTCGTCGTCGTCAAGGCGATCAACCAGCTGCGCCGCAAGGAAGCCGCGGCCCCGGCCGCCCCCGCCGAGCCGACCAAGGAAGAGGTCCTGCTGACCGAGATCCGCGACCTGCTGGCCAAGCGGGCCTGACCGCAGCCTATCCCCGCGCCGCCCGACCCGCGCTCGAGGTCGTTGCGATCGCGGCGCGGGGTTCTTCTCGTGCGACGCAACCCATCACGAAATTTGACGGGACTGCGAGGGTCGGGCGTGACATGAGAGCGGCCTCCGCCGCTTCGAGTTCGTCAGACAGACCCATGACACAGTCCTCCGCCGCCCCGACCGATCCCGGGCCCCACGTTTCGGCCGCGCGGCCCGAGGCCCTGGCAGCGCCCGTCAGCGGGATCGTCGAGGTCTTCAACTACGGCCGCGGGCGGCAGGGGCTGATCCCGATGTGGGCGGGCGAGGGCGAGCAGCCGACGCCCCCCTTCATCGCCGAAGCGGCGACACGGGCACTGGCGGCGGGCGAGACCTTCTATACGTGGCAGCGCGGCTTGCCGGAGTTGCGCGCCGCCATCGGCCGCTACATGGGCCGCATCTATGGCAAGCCATTCGATCCCGAGCGTTTCTTCGTCACCGTCGGTGGCATGCATGCGCTGCAGATGGCCGTGCGAATCGCGGCGGGGCCGGGCGACGAAGTTCTCGTCCATTCGCCGTCCTGGCCCAACTTCATCGGCGCGCTGACGGTCGGGGGCGCGGTGCCGGTCGAAGTGCCGATGACCCTGGACACCTCGCGCCCCGGCGGCGCCTGGTCGCTCGATCTCGACCGGTTCGAGGCGGCCATCACGCCGCGGACGCGCGCGATCATCGTCAACTCCCCTGCCAACCCGACCGGATGGACGGCGACGCTGGAGGAGCTGGACGCCATCCTCGCCATGGCGCGGCGCCACGGACTGTGGATCATCGCCGACGAGATCTACGGCCGCTTCGTGTATGGCGGAGAAGCCCGGGCGCCGTCCTTCCATGACATCATGGCGCCGGAAGACCGCATCCTGTTCGTGCAGACCTTCTCGAAGAACTGGGCGATGACGGGCTGGCGGGTCGGCTGGCTGGAATGCGATCCCTCACTGGGCCAGACGGTCGAGAACCTGATGCAGTATTCCTGCTCGGGCGTCCCCGCCTTCCTCCAGCGCGGGGCCATCGCGGCGCTCGACGAAGGCGAGGCCTTCGTCGCAGGGCAGATCGCCGGCGCCAGGGCAAGCCGCGACGCAGCCTGCGACGGGCTGTCGCGCAGTTCCCGCGTTCATTTCGCGCGGCCCGACGGGGCTTTCTACCTGTTCTTTTCCGTCGACGGCGAAACCGACACCCGCAGGCTCGCCCTGCGGCTCGTGGACGAGGCCAATGTCGGGCTTGCGCCAGGCACGGCTTTCGGGACCGGAGGGGAGAACTACCTTCGCCTGTGCTTTGCCCGGAACGCGTCCGATGTCGCCGAGGCGACGCGGCGGCTGGTCAGGGTGCTGGGGCCCTAGGACGAAATCCGGCCTGCCCAGGCCGGGTCCATGGCTCCAGGTCCCTTGAGGGGCATCATTTCCTCCCTGGAACCCGGACGGCCCGGCCGGGTGGCGTGCGCCCCCGGCAAGGCGGCCGCGGCTCCGCTTGACCGAAAGCACCCGGCGTAAGTATTTCTCCTTGTATCGATCTTGCCATTCCTGCGCAGGCACGGCAGGGTCGGGGCGGGGGAGTTCGGGAACAGGCATGGGCCAGCCAGACCTGCACGGGAGCGCGTCGACGTCCGTATCGGCGGCGCGTCTTGAGAGCGTACTGGACACGGCTGTCGATGCCATTCTCGTCATCAACGAGAAGGCGCAGATCCTCGTTTACAACAAGGCGTGCGAGAAGCTGTTCGGCTACGCCCCGCGCGAGATCCTCGGCCGCAACGTGCAGATGATCATGCCGGCCGACTACTCGGCCGCGCACGACCGGTACATGACGAACTACATGACGTCCGGTCACCGCAAGATCATCGGGATCGGCCGCGAGGTGCGCGCCAGGCACCGCGATGGAACGGAGTTCCCCGTGGAACTGTCGGTCGGCGAGACCGAGACGCCGGAGGGTCGCCAGTTCATCGGCATCATCCGGGATCTTCGGCCCCGCAAGGAGCAGGAGCGGCGCGTCAACGAGTTGCAGGCCGACCTCGTCCACATGGCCCGCGTTTCGGCGATGGACGAGATGGGCGCCGCTCTCGCGCATGAGTTGAACCAGCCGCTCACGGCCATCATGCTCTACCTCCAGGCCGCGAGCCGCACGCTGGCCCGCAGCGCGAACGGCCTTCCGCCATCGCCGGACCTGTTCCAGCAGGTGCTCGAGAAGGCGGTGCACGAGGCCGAGCGCGCGGGCGGCATCATCAGCCGCATGCGGCAGTTCGTGGAGAAGCGGGAGCCCCAGCGGCGCGCGGTGGACCTGAACGCCGTTGTCGAGGAAGCCGTCGAACTCACGCTGCTGGGGTTGCGCACCGGCGCCCGGATGGAGCGGAGCTTCGAGAGCGGGCTGCCGCCGGCGGTCGTCGATCCGATCCAGATCCAGCAGATCGTGGTGAACCTGTTGCGCAATGCCTTCGAGGCGCTGCGCGAGCGCCAGGATGGAATCGTCCGGGTGGCCACGTCCCGCCAGGGCGACATCTTCGTCGTCGCCGTCGAGGACAACGGCCCGGGGCTGGCGCCGGGCATCGTCCCGACGCTGTTCAAGGCCTTTTCGTCGTCAAAGCGCAGCGGGATGGGCCTCGGACTTTCAATTTCGCGCACCATAGCGCAGAACCATTCGGGCGATCTCACGGTCGATCCGGGCGGCAACGGTCGTGGTGCGCGGTTTGAGCTGCGTTTACCGGTGGTTGCAGCCCCGGAACCGGACGATGATGACGTGGTCGAATTGACGCCGGCGGCGACATCGCCTTCGACAGCGGCGAGCGGAGTGGGTGCATGAGCAGCGCGATCGCCACCGAAGGCGAAATCTTCATCGTCGACGACGATCCGGCCGTGCGCGACGCGCTTCGGCTGGTGTTCGAGCTGGAGGGATACCGGGTCTCCGCCTTTCCGGACGGGTCCTCGTTCCTGACGGCGGTGAAGATGAGGATGCCGTCCTGCGTCATCCTCGACGTCCACATGCCCGGCCGGTCCGGTCTCGACATTCTCAGCGAGCTCGGCGCGCACTATGCGGCGCCGGTCTTCATGATCTCGGGGCAGGGCGACATCCCGATGGCCGTGGAGGCGATCAAGCAGGGCGCCCACGACTTCATCCAGAAGCCCTTCGACGCCGATACCGTGGTCGAGCGCGTGCGCGAGGCGATCTCGGCGCGTGCCCGCAACGCGCAGCGCTCCGGCGAGCCGATTCTCGGGGCCTTCCTCGGGGAGGAGCAGCTGACGCCGCGCGAGCGTGAGGTGCTGGAGCGGATCGCTCTCGGTGCCTCCAACAAGGAGGCGGGCCGCCAGCTCGGGATCAGCCCCCGGACGATCGAAGTCCATCGCGCCCGCATCATGGAGAAGCTGGGCGCGCGCAACACCGCCGACCTGGTGCGAATCGTCTATTCGGACGCCCGACGTCACTGACGGATGGCGTCAGGCGGGCGCGACCGTCTCCGCAGTCCTACGATCTTTGCAAGCACACTCTTTCGACTACGGTTCCGGGATCTTCCGGAAGGGAGAGCCGCGCGATAACGCGATCGTCAGGATGGCCTCCGTGTCACTACCTATGGTCGAGCTTGCGTTCCGCGGGCTATGATTTGATCGAGGTCAAGCGAGTGGAGCCTTCCGGTACGATGCCGGCGAGGCCCTCGTCATCAGGTGCCACCGTGGCCGTTCATGTCGTCGAAGACGATCCAGGTGTGAGCGATTCGCTGCTCATGTTCCTGCGAGGCCTTGGCCTCGTCGTCTTCGCGTATCCCGATGCGGAGAGCTTCTTCGAGGCCGAGCCGCCGCAGGCCCAGGACACGATCATCGTCGACCTGCTTCTGCCCGGTATCAGCGGCGCCGGCGTGATCCGGTGGCTGCAGGAGCTCAAGGAGCCGCCGCGCGTCATCGCGATCAGCGCGCAGCCGCAGTCGGCCATCGAGAAGCAGGTTCGCGGCATCAACGGAGTCGAGATCCTCCGCAAGCCGCTCTCCAGCGAGATCCTCTCCCAGATCGTCTGAGCAGCCGGGGCCTGCCTCGGCCGGCCCGGTTTCGGGCCGCGCGAGGGCCTGTTCCTGCCCGACCCCAACAACCCTCACGCGTACCGGTTTCCCGCGTCAGTAGCAGTGCTTACGCACGAAGCCCGATGTGAAGACGAAGAGGTTTCACTAGCTTTTGGTCAACCGGGAGTTCTCCCGCCCGGACCGGCTAAGGCCAATGGAGGCCCGACGGTCCGTCGTTCCGGATGCCCAATCATGTCCCTCGATGCACGCAGCACCCAGACACTCCGCAACGACCACCGCGAGTTCGATCGCGACAGCACACCGCCCAAGCACGATGCGCGGTGGACGCTCGGCATTTCCCGCGAGGGGCGGGCCGACGAGCCTGCCGACCGCCCGGGCCGCCATCTGGATTTCGACGCCCGCGCGACCGTGATCGACGAGGGCGACGATGCCCGGGCCACCTACGTCATCCTCGAGGGGGCCGTGATGCTCTCCAAGCTGCTGCCGGACGGCCGTCGCCAGATCATCGAGTTGCTCGGGTCGGGCGATGTCTTCGGCCTCACCACCACGCGCCAGCACGATGTCTGCGCCGAGACCCTGACGCCGGCCAAGATCGTCGCCTACGACCGGGCCACGGTGGAAGGCTCTCCGGCGGTTCAGGCGATGATCGCGGACCGCATGAAGGCGCAGATGTGCGCCCTGCACGACCACGCGGTGCTTCTCGGTCGCAAGTCGGCCATCGAGCGCGTCGCGACGTTCCTGATGCGGCTCGTTCCCGGGCGCGGCGGCCAGGGCTGCATGGGCCCCCGGTCGGTGGACCAGGTGAATGTGCGCGTCCAGCTCACCCGCCAGGAGATCGCCGACTATCTCGGGCTCACCCTGGAAACGGTGAGTCGCGCATTTTCCCACCTTCGCCGGGAAGGCCTTCTCGTCTACGGCCGGCACGACGAGGTGATGATCGCCAATGTGTGCAAGCTCTGCCGGGTGACGGGCTCGCACTGACCTCTTCGGCGGACCTTGCCTGTCCGCCGATGATCCGGGGCTGACTCGTCGGCTCCGTCTTCTCCTCCCGCAATGACTGGGCCGCGCCTCCAAGGCGCGGCCTTTTTCGTCTGGCCGTTGAATTCCGGGGGGCTGGACCGTGTTTGCGGTCCGGCTGCGCTCCCGCTTGCCGGGCGTGCCCACGCGCTGGACGACGAAAAACCAGGGCGCACATTTTGTTGGCAATTCGCCATGTGTCAGGACTGTGTTACAGTTGTAGGTGTTCCATTTGTGTGACACTATGCCGCGGCGACCGAGTGGGGGTTGTTTCGCGTGATCGTCAGATTTCGCAACCGGTCGTTACCGACGTGCGGGGTTCGCACGGGAACTGGCTGAGTCCTCTCAAGGAGAACAAGCTATGAACTACGATCCGGACAAGGTTTGGCCTTCCGGGTTAACGAT
>CAZJCW010000033.1:0-24721 GCA_964544365.1 uncultured Alsobacter sp. | reverse complement strand
GCTGAACGACCTCGTCGCGACCTTCCGCACGCGCAACGGCGGCGGGCAGCCGGCGATGGGCGTGGCGCGGGCCCCACAACGTCCCGCGGCCACGGAGCCCGACCGCTTGCGCAAGCTTGCCGCGGACGCCTTCGCCGGCGGAAGACCGGCAGCATCGCCACTGGCGTCGAAGCCGAAGCGCGCCGCCGGAGGCGGAGGCTGGGAGGAGTTCTGAACGCGCGGATGGGCTGATCGGCTGGACGCTTGCGATGCAGGCTCAGGCCGTGGCCTTGATGCACCGGGCGGACCGACCCGACGCGATCTCGACAAGGGGAGGGGGCCCCGCCTCGCAGCGGGCCTCCTTCAGGGGACACCGCGGCGCGAATGAGCAGCAGGTCGGAGCCGTCTCGAGCGCGGGCGGTGCGCCTGGAATCGCGTCGAGCCGCGCACCGCGCACGGCGCCATGCAGGTTCGCCGCGAGCAGACCGCGCGTATAGGGGTGGCGCGGGTCCCGGATCACGTCGCGGACGGAGCCGGTCTCGACGAACTCGCCGGCGTACATCACGGCGACCCTGTCCGAGACCTCGACGGCGACGCCGATGTCGTGCGTCACGAAGATCATTCCCATGCCGAACTCCCGCTGCAACTCGCGCAGCAGGAGAAGGATCTGGATCTGTACCGTCGCGTCGAGGGCCGTCGTCGGCTCGTCTGCAAGCAGGAGCTTCGGCCTGCAGGCCAGGGCGAGGGCGATCATCGCCCGCTGGCGCATGCCTCCGGACATCTCGTGCGGATAGGCCTTGAGGCGGCGCTCCGGCGACGGGATGCGCACGCGCTTCAGCATGTCGAGCGCCCGCTCGAGGCCCTGCGCATGCGACACGCCCTCGTGCCGGGCCACCGACTCGGCGATCTGGTCGCCGACGGTATAGACCGGATCGAGCGCCAGCATCGGATCCTGGAAGATCATCGAGACCACGCCGCCGCGATGATCCGCGAGAGCCCGACCCGTCAGGCCGAGGACATCCGTCCCGCTGACCAGCACGTCGCCGGACACCTCGCTGCGTTTCTCGGGCAGCAGGCGGAGAAGGGTCTTCAGCGTCACGCTCTTGCCGGAGCCGCTTTCGCCGAGGATGCCCAGCGTCTCGCCCGCATTCAGCGTCAGGTCGACGCCATTGACCGCATGGACGGTGCGCGCGCCGTGAAAGCGGACGCGCAGGTCCCGAACCTGAACCAGCGGCGAATTCATGGACGCGGCTCCGCGAGGCTGTGTCCGGAGCCGGGAATGGCGACGTGGCACGCTGCGAGATGGCCGCGTGTGCCCAGGATCTGCTGGCTCGGCTGCGTCTCGGCGCAGACGCCTTCGGCGAGAGAGCAGCGGGTGTGGAAGCGGCAGCCGGAGGGCGGGTTGATCGGATTCGGCGGATCGCCCGACAGGGGGGCCTCCATCGTCCGCTTGTCCGGATCCATCGACGGCATCGCCGCCAGAAGGGCCCTTGTGTAGGGGTGGGTCGGCCGGTCGTAGATGGCGTCGACCGAACCGATCTCGACGACCTGCCCGAGATACATCACCATCACCCGGTCGCTCATGTAGCGAACGACGTTGAGGTCGTGGGAGATGAACACGTAGGTCAGGCCGAGTTCGGCCTTGAGTTCCGTCAGCAGGTTCAGAACCTGCGCCTCCACCGACTTGTCGAGCGCCGAAACCGCCTCGTCCAGGATGACCACCTTCGGCGAGAACGCGAGGGCACGGGCAATATTGACGCGCTGCCTCTGGCCGCCCGAGAGTTCGTGCGGATAGCGACCGGCAAAGCGTCGTGGTTCAAGGCCCACCCGATGCAGCAGGGAATGGGCAAGCTGCGTCGATGCCGCCTCCGCCATCCCGTTGATCCGGGGGCCGAAGGCGATGGCCTCCTCCATGGTGAGGCGCGGATTGAGAGAGGCGTAGCTGTCCTGGAACACCATCTGGACCTGCCGCCGCAGGTCGCGGATCGTCAGGTCTGTGCCGACGAGCTTTCCGTCGATCCGGATCGCTCCGTCGTCCGGCCTGATGAGGTCGACGAGAAGGCGCGCCGTCGTCGACTTCCCGCAGCCGCTTTCACCGACGATCCCGAGCGTGTCCCCGGCCGCCACGTCGAAGGTGACGCCGTCGACCGCACGCACCGTCCCGGTGCTCTTCCCGAACAGGCCACCCTTGAGCGGAAAGTGCTTCTTCAGCCCGGCCACCGAGAGCGCGGGCTCGACGACGGATCCGGCGGGCGACGGGCGAGGCGCGGGCGCGGTCATGACTTGATGTCCATGGCCGAACGCAGTCCGTCCGACAGCAGGTTGAACGATACCGACGTGATGAAGATCATCAGCCCGGGCAGAGCGGCAACCCACGGCTGCACGTAGATCGCGTTGCGCAGCGTATTGAGCATCAGGCCCCACTCCGGCTCCGGCGGCTTCACCCCGAGACCGAGGAAGGACAGCCCGGACGCCAGGATCAGCGAGACCGAGATCAGCCCGGTCGCGTAGACGAAGATCGGCCCGATCACGTTGCCCAGGACATGCACGCGGACGATGGTGAAGCCGCCTGCACCCGAGGCCCTGGCCGCCTCGACATATTCGATCCGGCGCACCGAGGTGGTCACGCTCTCCGCGATCCGTGCGATGGGCGGAATGAAGACGATGGTCAGGGACAGCAACCCGTTGAAGATGCCTGCGCCGAGCGCCCCCGACAGCGCGATGGCGAGCAGCACCGAGGGAAACGCGTAGAAGACGTCGATGGTGCGCATCAGCGCGCTGTTGATCTTGCCGCCGACATAGCCGGCGGTGATGCCGATCGCCGAACCGATGAAGAAGGCGATGAACACCGGGGTGACGCCCATCAGCAGCGACAGGCGCGCGCCGTAGATCAGCCGGGAGAGCATGTCGCGGCCCAGCTCGTCGGCTCCCAGCGGATAGCCTTCCGTGCCGATCGGCCGAAGACGGCGCAACATCGAGGACTTGTAAGGATCGGCAGGCGCAATCCACGGGGCGAAGACAGCCATCAGCACGAGGCCGACGACGAGCGCCAGGGCGAGCATCGCCACCGGATCGCGGCGGAACCGGCGCGCGACGCCTGCCCAGTAGCCGGGAGATTTCTCGATCACGGCGAGCGTGTCGTAGCTGATCGCGGTCATGGTCAGCTGCGCTCCACGCGTGGATCGAGCATCGTCTGGATGACGTCGACGATCAGGTTGAGCGCGACGAAGAACAGGGCAAGGACGAGGATCGTGCCCTGCAGGAGCGGAAGGTCACGCTGGAAGATGGCCTGGCCGAGCAGGAAGCCCGTTCCCGGCCACGAGAACACCGTCTCGATCAGGATGGAGCCGCCCAGCAGGTAGCCGAGCTGGAGGCCCATCACGGCCAGCGCCGTCGGAGCGGCGTTCTTCACGACATGGCGGAAGACGCCGGTGTCGAGAAGTCCCTTGGCCCGGAGGCCTGTGACGAACTCCTGGCTCAGGATATCGGCGACGAGCGCCCTGACCGTTCGGGCGACGATCCCCATCGGAATGACGGACATGGTCACGGCCGGCAGGATCAGGTGGCGCACATGCGCCCAGTCCCATCTCCAGGCGTCCGAGCCGCCCGGACCGGCTCCCGTCGCGGGGAGCCAGTTCAGCTGAACCGAAAACACGATCACCAGCACCATGCCGAGCCAGTAGTGCGGCACGGAGACGCCGATGATCGAGATGAAGGAGGCGAGCTTGTCGATCCAGCTGTCGCGGAAGTAGCCCGCGACGAACCCGAACAGGCAGCCGAGGACGAACCCGATCATCGTGGCGAGGACCGCGAGCATCAGCGTGTTGCCGATGGCCTTGCCGAGTTCCGACGCCACCGGCCTGCCGGTGGCGATGGACACGCCGAGATCGCCCTGCAGCGTCTTCCAGAACCACAGCCCGTACTGGATGGGCAACGGCTTGTCGAACCCGTAGATCGTGCGCATCTGCGCCTGCAGTTCCGCGGAGGCGTCGGGCGGCAGCACGGACGTCAGCGGATCTCCCGGTGCGATATGCACCAGGAGAAAGCAGACGAGACTGACCCCGAACGCCACCGGAAGGGTGTGCGTGAGGCGCTTGAAGACGTAGGTGAGCATGACCTGCGGGCTCGCGGGCGCCTGGGATCAGGGCGTCACGGTGATCGTCGAGAAGTCCTGGAACCAGTTCTGCGCCTGCACGAAGCCCTTCACCTTGGGGCTCATGGCGCGGGCGTTCACGTCATGGGTGACCATGAGGAACAGGGCGTCGTCGACGAACTTCTCATGCACCTTCTCGAGAACCTTGGTCTGCTCGGCCGCATCGAAGGTGTTGCGAACCTGCTCGAACAGCTTGTCCATGTCAGGGTTGCAGTAGAGACCCCAGTTGGTGCCGGCCGGGGGCTGGAGGTTGCACTGCAGGTGCCGCATGAAGCCCGTGAAGGGATCCTGGATGAAGTAGCTGTAGTTCATCCCCGTCGCGCCGCGCGACGACTCGTGCTTGGCCCCGGCGCGCCAGATGTTGATCAGCGTGTTCCACTCGACGACCTCGAAGTCGATCTTCATGCCGGCTTCGGCGAGGTTCTGCTGGATGAACTCGTTCATCGGCAGCGGCTGCATCTGCCCCGAACCCGACGGCGAGATCAGGATCTTGGTCTGGAACGGCTTCGACGGCCCGTAGCCTGCTTCCGCCAGCAGCTTCTTGGCCTCGGCGAGATCGCGCTTCAGCTTGAAGGACGGATTGCCGAACCACTGGTGCCCGGGCGGCATGAAACCCTGGGCCGGGATCATCAGCCCACCCAGAAGCTCCTTCAGGCCCTCGCGGTCGACCGCGAGGTTGGCCGCCTTGCGGACTCGCACGTCGTTCCACGGAGACCCCTCGGCGCTCGAGAGATGCCATGTCCAGTTGTGCGGATACGCGTTCGTGACGATCTGGAAGCCTGCGCTCTTGAGCGCCGGCACGCCGTCCGGCGCGGGCGCCTCGATCCAGTCCACCTGGCCGGAGCGCAGCGCGGCGACGCGGGCATTGGCTTCCGGCAGCGGGATGAGGATCAGCTTGTCGAGCTTGGGAACACGCGTCTTGTCCCAGTAGTCCTTGTTCGGGACCATCTCGGCCCGCTCGCGGGGGGTGAAGGCCGTCAACTTCCAGGGCCCGGTGCCGGACGGCGTCTTGGCGAACTCCGCCCAGCTCTTGCCGACCTTCTCGAACTGCGCCGGGGACGACATGCCGATCCAGGCCAGCTGGTAGGGAAGCGTCGCATCCGGCCCGCGGGTGACGATCTCCAGCGTCAGCGGATCGACCGCCCGGTACGACGCGATGGCGGGAATGCGGGAGCGGCCCTGCGACGCCTGCCGCTGGTCGAACTGCGGCGCGTCCTGCTTGAGAAGCTTGTCGAAGTTCCACACGACCGCATCGGCCGTAAAGGCGCTGCCGTCATGAAACTTCACGCCTTCGCGGATCTTGAAGGTCCACTTCGTCTTGTCCGTGGCATCGACCGTCCAGCTCGCGGCGAGGCCGGGGATCAGGGTCGACGGCTTGTCCGACTTCGTGAGGTCCCAGTGCACGAGGGCGTCGTAGACGGTCAGGCCCATGAAGCGCTGGCCCTCGCCGCCCTGGTCGGGCTGCCCCGTGGTCAGGGGAATGTCGGACGCCGTCATTCCGATGCGCAGCGTGCCCTGCGCCAGGGCGGGGGACGCGAGCGCCAGGGCGGAGACGAAGGAAAGCAAGGCAATGGTGCGCATGGATGCGGATTCCGAATTTCGGGTTGACGAAGAGGCGGAGACGATGCGCCCCGGTCCGCGGCGGGACCGGGGCGCGTGAGGTCAGTCGATCGACATCGGCGCGATGTCGATGAACCAGCTCTTGGGCTGCACGACGCCCTTGACCTTCGCGCTCATCGCGCGCGGGCCGACGTCATGGGCGACCCAGAGGAACGGGGCTTCCTCGACGATGCGCTTGTGAAGGTTGGCGAGCGCTGCGTCGCGCTCCTTGCCGTCGAACGTCGAGCGGGCCTTGGCGATCAGCCCGTCGAACTCGTCATTGCCGAAATAGCCCCAGTTGTTCGACACGGGCGGGAACGTCTTCGTCGAGACGAAGCGCACCATCGCGAAGAACGGGTCCATCGTGGCGAATGTCACGTTGATGGCGTTGGCACCGCGGGCCTTCGGATCCTTGGCGCCTTCGCGCCAGTTCGTGAAGACGGCGTTCCACTCGATGACGTCGAGTTCGACGTCGAAGAAGCATTCCTTGAGCGCCTGCTGCAGGAACTCGTTCATCGGGATCGGCTGCATCTGGCCGGAGCCGGACGCCGAGGTGAGCACCTTCACCTTCAGCGGCTTGGCTGCGGAGTAGCCCGCCTCCGTCATCATCTTCTTGGCCGCGGCCGGGTCGTACTTGATGTCGAAGGACGGGTTGCCCCACCACGGATGGTCCGGCGAGACCGAGCCCTTCGGCACGCCCATCATGCCACCGAGCAGGGTCTTCAACTCCTCGCGGTTGACGCACAGGTTCGCCGCCTGGCGCGCCCGCTTGTCCAGCCAGGGCGAGCCGTCGGCGAAGGAGAACTGCCACGGCCAGACATGCGGCTGGGGGTTCGAGTAGATCGTGAAGCCGCGCGACTTGATCTGCGGCATCGCGTCGGGCGCGGGAGCCTCGACCCAGTCGGCCTGTCCCGACAGCAGAGCCGCCGTGCGGGCGTTCGCATCGGCGAGCGGCAGCAGGACGACGCGATCCACCTTCGGCGTGCGGGCCGGGTCCCAGTAGCCCTTGTTGGCGACCATCTCGAACCGCTCGCGCGGCACGAGGCGGACGCCGCGGAACGGGCCGGTCCCCGACGGCTCGGCGGCGAAGGCCACCCACGCCTGCTGCGCGCGCTGCACCGGATCGGTCACGGATGCCGGCACGGCCGCGAGCTTGGCCGACCAATGGGTCGGCGAAGCCATGAACAGGTTCGTCAGGTTGATCGGCAGGAACGAGTCCGGCTCCGACGTGGTCAGCTCGACCGTCAGGTCATCGATCTTGCGCGCGCTGCGCAGCGTCGGCATGCGCGAAACCGTGACGCCCACCTGGCTCGGATCGAAGTGCGGTGCGTCCTTCTTGAGGACCTTGTCGACGTTCCACACGACGGCGTCCGCATTGAACGGGCTGCCGTCATGGAACTTGACGCCGGGACGCAGCTTGAACGTCCACTTCGTCTTGTCGCTGGCGTCGACCGCCCATTCGGTGGCGAGACCGGGGATGACCACGCTCGGCTTGTCGGCGGAGGACAGGTCCCAGTGCGTCAAGGCATCGTACATGGGAATGCCGGTGAAGCGGTTCCCCTCGAACCCCTGGTCGGGTTGCCCGTGCGTGCGCGGAATATCCGCTGCGGTCATGCCGATGCGCAGGACCTTCTCCTGCGCGAGAGCGGATCCGACGAGCATGGTGGTCGACAAAATGGCCGCGGCAAAGCCGCCGGTCACGATCTTCATAAGGTCCCTTCTCCCATCGTTGGCCGTTTACAATCCGACGGCCTTGGTATTGATCCCAGCTTGACCGCAAGCATCGTGCCAAGCGGATGGCAGCGCCGCGCAATGGACGTGACGCGGCCGAAAAGGGTCAGTTGCCCGAAATTTGGGCAGATGACCGCAGGATGGGCGCACACATGCGACTTTTGATCATCAATCCGAACACGACGCAGATGGTGACCGCCAAGGTGGCCGATGCGGCGCGCATCGCGTTGCCGGGGGTGGAGATCGAGGCCTGCACGGGCCGGTTCGGCGCCGCCTACATCTCCAGTCGGGCCAGCTTTGCCGTCGCCGGCCACGCGGCGCTCGATTGCCTCGCCGCTCATGCCGCGGGGGCCGACGCCGTGCTGCTGGCCTGTTTCGGCGATCCCGGCCTCGATGCGCTGCGCGAGGTGTCGCCGGTTCCGGTCGTCGGGCTCGTCGAGGCCGCCTGCCGCGAGGCAGGCGCGGCGGGCCGCCGCTTCGCCATCGTCACCGGAGGGGAGCGCTGGGCGCCGATGCTGACGGAGATGATCCGTACGCGCGGTCTCGAGGGCGGGCTCGCCGTCATCCACACCGTGGCGCCGACAGGCGGGCAGATCGCCGAGGATCCCGATGGCGCGCTGGACCTCCTGGCGTCGAGCTGCAGGGTCTGCGTCGAACGCCACGGTGCGCAGGCGGTGATCCTCGGCGGGGCAGGGCTGCTGGGCCTGGCAGCCCGGATTCAACCGCGCCTGGACGTTCCGATCGTGTGCTCCGTCGAGGCTGGCTTTCGCGCGTCGTCGGCTGCGTTGAAGGGGGTGCCGCGCGTCGAGGCGACGACCGTCCCGACGCCTTCGCTCAACCTGTCGCCGGAGCTATCGGCCTTGCTGGCGACCGGGCGGCTGCGCGTCTGACGGGGTCGAGGCCCGGACGGCGATCGCCGTGGCCTCAGGACTTCAACAGGTCCCGCGGGGCGACGGGCTGGCCGCGCTGCACGCTTTCGACGGCCGCCGCCCCCGTCAGCATGGCCATGACGCCGGCCTCCAGTCCCGCGCGCTGTCCGAGCGGATCCTCCATGTCCGGCTTGAACAGCATGTCGCGGAGCCTGTCGTCGCCGCCGAAGTGGCCGCCTTCGGCATGGCGCACCCAGATGCGCTCGGGCCGGTCGGCGAAGCTGCGCACCAGGACGATCTCGTCGGCCGGCGGCTCGACCCACGGCTGCTTCTCGTACTGCCGGACCTCGATGCGCCCGCGCGTCCCGTTGAAGGCGAGATGATAACCCTCCACCGGCATGGCCGCATTGAGGGAGTAGGAGACCTGGACGCCGTTCTCGAAGAGAAGCGCCGCGGACATCGTGTCGAAGATGTCGATGTCCTCGCGGAAGACGCAGCCGTCGCGAAGGTAGCCGTCCTGCGCGGCGGGATCCTCGTACAGCATGTCGAGCCAGGGGTCCGCCGAGATGTCGAGGTGGAAGTCGCACTCCGCCGCGTGGGGGCAGGTGCGGCAACGCGGCCCGCGGAATGGCCCGTTGCGACCGTAGACCTTGAGGTCGCCCTGGGCGAAGACACGGGCCGGGGTCGAACCGAGATACCAGTTGAGCAGGTCGAAATGATGCGTCGCCTTGTGGACGAACAGGCTTCCTGAGTTCGCACCGTAGGCGTGCCAGCGACGGAAGTAGTCCGCGCCGTGGCGCGTATCGAGGTACCAGTGGAAGTCGACCGAGGTGATCTCCCCGATGACCTTTTCGAGCAGCAACTGCTTGATGCGGGTCGCCGTCGGCGCGTACCGGTAGTTGAACGTCACGTCGATGCGGCCGCCGGTGCGGGCCTGCGCGTCGAGGATGCGACGCGCCTTTCCGGCGGTCGTCGTCAGCGGCTTCTCGGTGATGACATCGATGCCGGCCTCCAGCGCCTTGACGATGAAATCGTCGTGGGTGCTGTCGGGCGTGCAGACGATCACCCGCTGTGGCCGGGCTTCCCGCAGCATCGTATCGAAATCGGTGTAGAGCGGCGCTTCGGCGGCGCCCATGGCCTCCCGGGCGCGCGCGAGACGGAGCGGATTGATGTCGCAAAGGCCGACCATCTCGACCTCGTCCGACCAGCCGGCGAGCAGTTCCTTGCCCCACATGCTGGTGCCGCGATGGCCGGTTCCGACGATTGCGACGCGGTGCTTGTTGCTCGACGGACGGCTCATGCGGACTTCCGATCTTGGCAGGACGAGGGGCGGTGGCGTCAGGGCTTCAGCCAGGCGAGGACGACGTCGGCCATCTGGTCGCCCCAGCGTGCCAGGTGCCGCCGGTCGAGGAAGTCGCGGTCGAACGACACCGACAGCGTGTAGCGGTTGCACAGTGCGAACCAGCCGATCCCGGCCATGGTGACATAGACGTCGACCGGGTCCATGCCCTTGCGGAAGGTACCGGACCGCTCGCCCCGGTCGAGCAGGTCGCCAAGGACACCGACGAGCGGCGAATTGACCCGTCGTGACCAGACCGCCTTCTTCAGGACGCGGGCCTTGTTCATGTTCTCGGTCGCGAGAAGGCTCAGGAACTCGGGATGGTCGAGGAAATAGCGCCACGTGAAATGCGCGAGTTCCCGCATTCCTTCAACCGGGTCGCGGTCGCCCAGTTCCAGCTTCTGCTCGGCGCTGCGGATGCCTCGATAGATCTCCTGCAGCACCCGTTCGTACAGCGCGTCCTTGTCGCCGAAGTAATGGTAGAGCATCCGCTTGTTGACGCCGGCGCGGGCGGCTATCGCGTCGATCCGGGCGCCGCCATATCCGTTGTCGGAAAATTCGTGCGTCGCGGCTGCAAGGATCGCGGCGCTGGTGCGTTCGGGATCGCGCGTCGCGCGGTCGGAGCCCGGCTTTCGCCCGGCCTTGCCCGGAACGGCACGCCCGGCGTCGGAGGCTGCACCACCTGTGACGCGGGCGCGGCGCTTGGGCCGCGGCGCCTTCGTCCGCACGATCACGTCTCCGTTGGACACGCGCTTTTCTCCCTCGCCGAACCATCCGCGCTTTGTTGACAGCGCCTGCAAACTGGCTAGGCTTGTAACCAACTGGTTATAAACGCGGCACGTCGATGGCCGCAAGTCAGTTGGCAACGAGCGCCTAAGGCGCAGGCTCTGGGGAGAAGACGCGATGTCGGGTCCGACACTGACGAGGCGCAGCCTTCTGGCTGCGGGGACGGGGGCGATGGCGCTGGCCGCGGCCGGCGGCGTGCCGGCGAGGGCGCAGGCCGCGAAGAGGGTCCGCATGTACTGGTGGGGCTCCAAGGAGCGCGCCGACCGGACCATCAAGGCCAACAGCCTGTATACCGCAAGGAACCCCTCGATCGCGATCGAGGGCGAGACGCTGGGCTGGGGCGACTACTGGCCGCGGATGGCCACCCAGGCGGCCGGGCGCAACCTGCCCGACGTGATCCAGATGGATTACCGCTACATCTTCGAGTACGCCCGCCGCGGCGCGCTCCTGCCGCTCGACGAGTTCGTGCCGAAGACCCTGGCGATCTCGGACTTCGGCAAGGCCGCCACGGATTGCGGCCGGGTCGACGGCAAGCTCTACGGCATCAACCTCGGCATGAACTCGTCCGCCGTCCTTTTCATGAAGGACGTGTACGCCGCGGCCGGCGTGAAGGCGCCGACCAATGAGACCAGCTGGAAGGACTTCGCCGCGGGCGCCGCCGAGATCACCAAGGCCGCCAAGCGCGACGGGTTCTACGGTTCGCAGGATGGCGGCGGCGTGGAGCCTGCGTTCGAGGGCTGGCTGCGCATGCGCGGCAAGGACCTCTACAACGGCGACGACAAGCTCGGCTTCACCGCCGAGGACGCCGGCGAGTGGTTCGCCATGTGGGACGAGATGCGGAAGTCAAAGGCTTGCGTGCCGGCCGACGTCCAGGCCCTCGACAAGCTGTCGCCCGACTCCAGCATGATCGTGCTGAACAAGGCGGCCGTGTCCTTCGCCCACTCCAACCAGCTCGTCGCCTACCAGGTCCTCACCAAGGACAAGCTGGGCATGACGATGTACCCGAACGTCGGCGCTGGATCGAAGCTCGGCCACTATCTCAAGCCCTCGATGCTGTGGAGCGTGGCGGCGACGACGAAGAACGCCGAGGATGCGGCCAAGATCGTCAACTTCTACGTCGCCGAGGCGGAAGGCGCGAAGGCCATCGGCGTGGAGCGCGGCGTTCCGGCTTCGGCTGCGATGCGTGCGGCGATCAGCCCCGACCTCGACGAGCTCGGCAAGATGATGGTCGACTACATCTCCTTCGTCTCCGACAAGGTCGGCGCGCTGCCTCCGCCGCCCCCGAAGGGCGCGGGCGAGATCGCCTTCCTGCTGAAGCGGATCAACGAGGAAGTCGGCTTCAACAAGACCAAGGTCACCGACTCCGGCAAGGCGTTCGTCACCGAGGCGCAGTCGATCCTGGCCCGGGGCTGACCCGTGGCCGTTGCGAGCATCGACGGCGGCGGCCAGACGGCCGCCGCTCGGGCGCCGCGTGGGCGAAGCCTGCAGTCCAGCGTGGCGGGATACATGTTCCTGCTGCCCTGGCTCGCGGGATTCTTCCTGCTGACGCTCGGCCCGACGCTCGCCTCGCTGGTCCTGTCCTTCACCAACTTCGACCTGATCCAGGCGCCGCGCTGGGTCGGGACCGCCAACTACCAGCGCATCGCCACCGCTGACGCCAAGTTCTGGCGGTCGATGTGGGTGACGTTCCTCTACGTCATCATGTCGGTGCCGCTGAAGCTCGCCTTCGCGCTCGGCGTGGCGATGATGCTGAACCGCGGCATCCGCGGGCTCCCGCTCTACCGCGCGTTGTTCTACCTGCCGTCCCTGCTCGGAGCGTCGGTGGCCATCGCCGTGTTGTGGCGCAAGCTCTTCGCGGGAGACGGCCTGCTGAACCAGTTTCTGGCGATGTTCGGCATCCAGGGCCCGAGCTGGGTCTCCAACCCGGACTACGCGCTCTACACGCTCGTGGTGCTGTCGATCTGGCAGTTCGGCTCGCCGATGATCATCTTCCTCGCGGGCCTGCGGCAGATCCCGCAAGACATGTACGAGGCGGCGAGCCTCGACGGGGCGAGCCCCGTGCGGCAGTTCGTGAAGATCACGCTGCCGCTGCTCACGCCCGTGATCTTCTTCAACGCCATCGTGCAGACGATCGACGCCTTCAAGGCCTTCACCCCCGCCTTCATCATCTCGGAAGGCACCGGCGGGCCGGTCGATTCGACGCTGTTCTACACGCTCTATTTGTACCAGGAGGCCTTCGGCTACCTGCGCATGGGCTACGCGTCGGCACTGGCCTGGGTGCTGGTGGTGATCGTTGCCGTGTTCACGGCGTTCTCGTTCCTGACGTCGCGGTACTGGGTGCACTATGACGATTGACGCGATCCCGCGCGGCGGTCGCCGGCGCAGCACCGGGGCGTCCCTCGCCATCCACGCCGCGCTTTTCCTTGCGTCGCTGGTGATGCTCTATCCGCTGTTGTGGATGCTGGCTTCGTCGTTCAAGGACGAGGCGGAGATCTTCGCCCATGGCGTCTCCATCATCCCGACGAGCTGGACGCTCGACGCCTACCGGCGCGGCTGGGAAGGCCTGACCGTCACCTTCGACGTCTTCTTCTGGAATTCCGCCGTCATCTCGATCCTGAGCGTCGTCGGCAACGTCGTCAGCTGCTCGCTTGCGGCCTATGCCTTCGCCCGGTTGCAGTTCAAGGGCCGCAATGTGTGGTTCGCGCTGATGCTGGGCACGCTGATGCTGCCCTATCACGCGACGCTGATCCCCCAGTATGTGCTTTTCCTGCACCTCGACTGGGTGAACACGATCCTGCCGCTCGTGGTGCCGAAGTTCATGGCGGTGGATGCGTTCTTCATCTTCCTCATGGTCCAGTTCTTCCGCGGCATCCCGCGCGAGCTGGACGAGGCCGCCAAGATGGACGGGTGCGGCCCCTGGCGCATCTACTGGAAGATCATGCTGCCCCTGTCGCTTCCCGTGATGGCGACGGCGGCGATCTTCTCCTTCATCTGGACGTGGGACGAGTTCTTCGCGCCGCTCATCTACCTGAACGACATGGGTTCCTACACCGTCCAGCTCGGCCTGCGCGCCTTCGTCGACTCGAGCGGCAAGTCCGACTTCGGCGCCCTTTTCGCGATGTCCGTGCTCACGCTGGTGCCGGTCTTCGTCTTTTTCATCTTCTTCCAGCGCCTTCTCATCGAAGGCATCGCCACCACCGGCATGAAGCGCTGAGGCCAAGAGCATGTCCCTGTTCAAGTTCGCCGTCATCGGCATCAACCACGACCATATCCATGGCCAGGTGGAGGCGATGATCGGCGCCGGCTGCGAATTCGCCGGGTTCCATGCGCCGGAGGACGATCTTGCCGCGGCCTTCATCCAGAAATGGCCGATGGCGAAGCGGATCGACGACCGTCGCCGGATCCTCGAGGACGACAGCATCCGCCTCGTCGTGAGCGCCGGGATTCCCGGCGACCGCGCCGCCACGGGCCTGGAGGCGATGCGCCACGGCAAGGACTACATGGTCGACAAGCCGGGGATGATCTCGCTGGAGGAACTCGCCGAGGTCCGCCGGGTCCAGGCGGAGACGAAGCGGATCTATTCGGTCCTCTATTCCGAGCACTATGCGCAGCCCTCCACGGTGAAGGCCGGCGAACTGGTGCAGCAGGGCGCGATCGGAAAGGTGATCCACACCGTCGGGCTCGGCCCCCACCGGATCCGCAAGGACCAGCGTCCGCCGTGGTTCTTCGAGCGGGCCCGCTACGGCGGCATCCTCACCGATATCGGCTCGCACCAGGCCGAGCAGTTCCTCTTCTTCACCGGCGCAACCTCGGCCCGGGTGACGTCGGCCACGGTCGGCAACCGGGCCAACCCCGACAAGCCGGGCCTGCAGGACTTCGGCGACATGCACTTCACCACCGACGGCGCGACCGGCTACGTGCGCCTCGACTGGTTCACGCCCGACGGCCTGCCCACCTGGGGCGACGGCCGTCTGTTCCTGCTCGGAACCGAGGGCACCATCGAACTGCGCAAATACGTCGATGTGTCCGGCCGGCCGGGCACGGACCATCTGTTCCTCGTCGACCGCAAGGGCATGCGCCACATCGACTGTGCATCGGTCGAGCTGCCCTATGGCCGGCAGCTCGCCCGCGACATCCTCGAGCGCACCGAAACGCACATGACCCAGGCGCATTGCTTCCGCGCGATGGAGCTCGCGCTGAAGGCGCAGGCGCTTGCCGAGGGCAAGCCCGTCGATCCCACGGTCTGAGGCCGGCGCCCCATGGACACGATCAGGACTGTCGCCGTCGTGGGCCTCGGCATCGGCCGCTCCCACCTGCTCGAAGGCTACGCCAACCACCGCGACAAGTTCCGGGTGCTCGCGCTCTGCGACCTCGACGAGGCGCGCCTGGGCCGGGTGGCCGACGAGTTCGGCGTCGAGCGGCGGACCCGCTCCTTCGACGAGGTGCTGGCCATGGCGGATGTCGACATCGTCGATATCTGCACGCCGCCGATGATCCACAAGCCGCAGGTCCTTGCGGCGCTCGCGGCCGGCAAGAACGTCGTCTGCGAGAAGCCGCTGGTCGGCTCCCTCGCCGACGTGGATGACGTGATCGCGGCCGAGAAGACAGCGCGCGGTCGCGTGATGCCGATCTTCCAGTACCGGTGGGGGACGGGCTTCCAGAAGGCCTTGCGCATCGTTCGCGGCGGTTTCGCCGGGAAGCCCTATGCGGCGACGGCCGAGACGCACTGGAAGCGGGCGGCCGACTATTACTCGGTTCCCTGGCGCGGTCGCTACGACACGGAACTCGGCGGCGTGCTGCTCACGCAGGCGATCCATCTGCACGACATGCTGTGCGAGCTCATGGGGCCGATCGCCTCGCTGAGCGCCTACACCGCAACCCGGGTCAACCCGATCGAGGTCGAGGATTGCGCCAGCGCCGCGCTCCGCTTCGAATCCGGAGCCCTCGGCACGCTGTCGGCGACGCTGGGCGGCGCGAACGAGATCAGCCGGCTCAGGCTGACCTTCGAGCACGTCACCATCGAGAGCGGGCTCGAGGCCTATGCCCCCGGCAACGATCCGTGGACCTTCGTCGCGCGCGACCCCGCCCGCCAGCCGGAGCTCGACGCCATCGTCGGCTCGGTCGCGCCGGTGAAGCCCCGTTTCGAGGGTCAGATGGAGGCCTATCACGCGTCGCTCGTTGCGGGTGGAGCGCCACCCGTCACGCTGGCCGACGCGCGCCGCTCGCTCGAACTCATCACCGCCCTCTACGACTCGGCCGAGCGCGAATCCGTGGTGCGGCTGCCCCTGCCGTCGGACCATCCGAAGGCCGGCAGCTGGCGTCCCGGCCGCTGAAGACGGAGCAAAACGTGTCCCGCGTCGTCCTCGAGAAAGTCTTCAAGCGTTACGCCGAGGTGGAGGTCATCCACGGCGTCGACCTCACCATCGACCCCGGCGAGTTCGTCGTCTTCGTCGGTCCCTCCGGCTGCGGCAAGTCCACCTTGCTGCGCATGATCGCAGGTCTCGAGGACATCAGTGGCGGCACGCTGCGCATCGACGGCGACCCCATGAACGACGTGCCGCCGGCCAAGCGCGGCATCGCCATGGTGTTCCAGAGCTACGCGCTCTATCCGCACATGAGCGTGTACAAGAACCTGGCCTTCGGTCTCGAGACGGCCAGGATGCCGCGCGCGGAGATCGACAAGCGCGTCCGTGCCGCCGCACGCATCCTGCAGATCGAGCCGTTGCTCGAACGCAAGCCCAAGGCGCTCTCCGGTGGCCAGCGCCAGCGCGTCGCCATCGGCCGCGCCATCGTCCGCGAGCCGCGGCTGTTCCTCTTCGACGAGCCGTTGTCGAACCTCGATGCCGAGCTGCGCGTGCAGATGCGCGTCGAAATCGCCAAGCTTCACAAGGATCTCGGCGTCACGATGATCTACGTGACCCATGACCAGGTCGAGGCGATGACGATGGCCGACAAGATCGTCGTGCTGCGCTCCGGCGTGGTCGAGCAGGTCGGTCGGCCGCTCGATCTCTACAATCGCCCCGCCAACCAGTTCGTCGCCGGCTTCATCGGATCGCCGAAGATGAACTTCCTCAATGCCGCGTTCCGGCCCGCGGGCGGGCAGAGCGCGTCCATCGAGCTCAACGGACGAAGCCTCGATCTTCCCGGGCAGCGCGCCGCCGGTGCCGGGCCCGTCGTGCTCGGCGTGCGGCCCGAGCATCTCACCGTCACACCGTCGCCCGGCGCCGTCGGGCTCGGTGAAGCCAAGGTGGTCATCGTCGAGCATCTCGGCGGCGAAACGATCGTCTACGCGACGCTGCAGGACGGACAGGCCATCACGGTGTCCCTGCAGGGCCAGCGCGACGTCACCAGCGACGGCGCGATCTCGGTCTATGCCGATCCCGCGACCTGTCACCTTTTCGACTCCACCGGTGCGAGCCTGAGGGCTTAGCCCCAGGCCGCTCGGCCTACGGATCCAACCGTCAGTCCCTGGGAATCAACGTGACCAGACACGTGTCGTGGGTGTCGAGTCCTGCCTTGGCACACTGTGGTGCCGTCAGGTTGAAGAAGAAGACGTCGGCTCCCTTGCCCCAGGGTTGGATGTTGCGCCGGAAAGGGCCGGCGTCATTCAGCATGATGTCGGCCGGGAACGCCCTGGTGCGTCCCAGGACGTGTTCGGGCCTCACGACGACGTAGCGCGGCAGAAACTCCTCCTTGCGGAGAATGCGCGCGGAGAAGGAGCTCCTTGCCTCGTCCATCTGAGGGAACCCTTGTTTCAGACTCCAACTCGCCGGGCGGAAGTGCCCGCTAGGCCGCTGGCTTCTTCACGGCCGCCAGCAGCTTGGCGTCGGGTGAGCGCTTGTAGTGAGGGTCGAGCGGATAGCACCCCGAGACGATGCCATTGCGCGGCGCGGTCGTGCAATCGCTGAAGGTGCGGCAGACGAGCTTCTTGCGGAAGGGCCGCCCTTCGAGCACATCGCGCGCAAGCTCCGGATAGGAGAGCATCATGCGCCCCAGCCCGATGGAATCAGCCATGCCGTGGCGGATGACCGCCTGCGCGACATTCGGCAGGTATTCCTGCAGGTACGTGTAGCCGCTGCCCACGAAGCACAGGCCGGGGAAGGCGGCCTTCAGGTCACGCACCAGAGCGATGTGGCGCATGACGCCGGCCAGCGGCTCCTCGGGCGGAGCGTAGCCGTCCGACGGCGGGTAGATGGCCGGCCGGATCAGGTGCGGCGTGTAGTAGGGACTTCCGGCGGTGATGTTGATCAGTTTCACGTCCATCGCCTCGAGCATGGCCAGCAGCGCCAGCGGTTCGGCGAGGTCGATGCGGTCGGGCGCGTTCGGATCGGCGCCGAAGGCGTAGGGATAGGGCAGGGCGACGGCTTCCGGAATGCCCGGTCCCAGCGCACCCGGCTCGGAGAGCGCTGGATCGGGCTTGAACGGGACGAAGTCGACCGCGCTCAGCCGCACGCCGATGGCGAGTCCGGGCGCTTCGGCGCGAAGGCCTTCGATGATCTCGCGCATGAACCGCGTCCGGTTCTCGAAGCTGCCGCCATAGCGGCCCGGACGGTCGACCGCAGTCAGAAGCTCGTGGCCGAGATAGCCATGGCAATGCTTGACGTCGACGAAGGCGAACCCGCAATCGCGCGCCAGCCGGCCGGCGCGCACGAAGTCCTCCACCAGCCGCGCGATGTCGTCGTCGCTCATCAGCGGCCAGTCGTCCGGAACGCGATACTTCTTGTCGAGCAGCGGGTGCCGATAGGCGATCATCGGCTCGAAGCGCTTGTGGTCGTTCGGCTTGCAGAACCGGCCCGAGTGGGTGAGCTGCAGGCCGATCACGAGGCCACGGTCGTCGCCCATGGCCTGCCGGTGCGAGGCCACCAGTGTCTCCCGCAACCCGGCGATCGAACCCTGCGTCGCAGCGGTCAGGATGAGCTGGTTGGGATTGGCACGACCGTCGTGGCGCACGGCAACCGCCTCGCCTCCCCAGACGAGCTTTGCGCCGCTGTCGCCGAAGCGCTGCCAGCGACGGACGGTGTTGGCCGAGGGGGTGCCGTCGGTCTCGCCGTCCCAGCCCTCCATGGGATTGACCGCGAAGCGGTTTCCGATCTCGAACCCGGCGACTTTCAGGGGCTGCGCCAAAGGCGATCCGGCCCCGTGCTCCATCGTCTCGTCGCACGGCATGTCGATGCCGATCCCGCCGAGATACGCCTTCAGGGCCCCGACCGAACCCATCGACCCGACCTTCGGGTACTCGCCGAATTTCATGCCCCCGTCCCCCCTTAATTCACCAGACGGTTACACCAGTCTCGTGCGCTGTCAAAACCTTCGATGCGACCGTCGGCTTGCAAGCTGTAGGGAGGTGCAGCGCATGCGACGGAGCAGGGGACTTGGCTGTCAGCGTGCCGGCGAGCGGGCAGAGCGGACCGCATCCTCGACCATCGCGCGAAACGACCAGCGCGGTTGCACGCCGAGCACGTCGATTGCCGCCTTGCGGCACGTGATGTAGTCGACCGCGGTTACCGGCAGGCGCACGTCGACAACAGGCAGGCCTGTCGCCTCCGCAAGACATGCCACGGCGTCGTCGAAGGCGATCGCTTCCTCCGTCCCAAGGTTGAGCGTGCGCCCCGCTGCCTGCGGTCTGTCGATCGCGGCCAGGATCCCGGCCACGAGGTCGCGCGCATCGGTGATCGGCATGCGAAACACCGTTCCGTCCCGCCCACGGCTGATGAGCAGCTTTTCCGTGCCGTCGTCATGGGGCTTCAGCGCATCGACGACCGCCGTGTTGCCGAAACCGGCCTGCTGGCGGATGCGCGCCCGAAGATAGAAACGCGGGCCGGAAAAGAAGCTCTCGGGATCGAGCAGTTCCGCGGCGTCCTGCGTGTGTGAAAATCGAAGGACGACCGTTTCCATCGCCGTGGTGCGCGAATAGTAGGCGACCATCTCCTCGCCGAGCAACTTGGAAAGCCCGTAGAGGCTGCGCGGCTGGGTAGGGTGGGATTCCGTGATCGGCTGGAAGCACGGCGCGGTCTCTGGATACACCTCGCCGCTCGATGCGAACACGAAGCGCCGGACCTTCGCCTTCGCTGCGGCCGCCAGGATCACCGCCGTCCCGGTCACATTGGCATCGTGCAGGCGCTGCGCGTCGGCCGCCAGCCACGACATCAGGGCGCCGGCATGAACGACGACCTCGGCTCCCTCCATCGCCGTGGCGGACGCGACCGGATCGTCGAAGGATCCGGTCACATGCCTCAGGCGCGCATGGCGCACCGGAGAGGGCACGATGTCGAAGCTCGTGACCCCTTCGCCGCGGTCGAGAAGCTCGGCTACGAGCCGTCGTCCGACGCGGCCCGAGCCGCCCGTCACCAGCACATGCATCGGCGAGAATCTCCCCTTGTCTATTTCACGCTGCCGGCCGAGAGCCCGCTGACGAGGAACGGTTCGAGCAGCAGGAACAGGACGAACACCGGAAGCATGGACAGCGTCCCTGCCGCCATCAGTCCGGGCCAGTCCACATTGTGCTCGCCAACGAACGAGGCGAGGCCAGTCGTGACCGTCCACAGACGCGGATCGCTCACGAGCGTCCTGGCGAAGACGAAATCCGCCCACGCCACGATGAACAGGTAGACGGCGCAGGCGGCAATGCCCGGCTTGGCCGCAGGCAACACGACATACCAGAGCGCCTGCATCCGGTTGCAGCCGTCGATCCGCGCGGCGGCGTCCATGTCCGGCGGGATCCCGTCGAAGAAGCCCTTCATCATCCAGGTCGCAAAAGGAACGCCCACCGAGGTGTTCGCGATCACGAGCGCGAGCCGGTTGTCGACGAGCCCGGCATTGGCAAACATGATGTAGAAGGGAATGACGATCAGGCTGCCCGGCAACATCTTGCTGACAAGCAGCGTCAGCCCCGAGGCCTCCTGGGCCCGACTGCGGAATCGCGACAGGCTGTAGCCGGCCAGGGTCGCGATGACGAGGCTCAGCGCCACCGAGGCGCTCGCCACCATCAGGCTGTTGACAAGCCAGGTGCCGACCGGCCGCCGACCGAGCACCCCGGAGTAAGCGGCCAGCGTGACGTCGCCCCAGTGCGGGAACAGCGGCGGCTGGCGGGACAGCACGATGTGCGACGGAACCGACGCCGTCACCAGCATCCAGTAGATGGGAAACAGCACGATCCCGGTCAGGACAAGGGCGGCAAGGCCCAGGCGCACCTCGCGCATCAGAAGAATTCCTTCTGCAGCGGACGGCGCGCCGCCATGACCAGCAGGAGCGCGAAGCCGAGCATCACCATGCCGAGCACGCAGGCCCGGCCGATCTCGAAATAGGAGAACGCTTCCTGGTACGCCCGGATGCCCAGCGTCTCGGTGGCGCGGTAAGGGCCCCCGCCTGTCGTGGCGAAGATGATGTCGAACTCGCGGAAGGCCCAGAGCGTGTTGAGCACCAGTGCAAGCACCGCGGCCCCGCGCACGGCCGGCCATGTGACGAAACGAAGCCGTTGCGTGCGGCTGGCGCCATCCATCCGCGCCGCCTCGTAAAGCTCCTCGGGAACGGCCTGGAGTGCCGCAAGGATGGTGAGGGTAAAGAACGGCATGCTCTTCCAGATCGTCGGCGCGATCACCGCCGCCATCGCCGTGCGCTCGTCCGTGAACCACGCGATGTCCTGCCGGATCAGTCCGAGGTCGCGCAGCGCGGCATTGACGATCCCGTAGGAGGCGTCGAGCAGCCAGAGGAACAGCACGCTCACCAGCACACCGGGAACGGCCCAAGGCAGCAGCGCGAGGCTTCGCAGCCAGCGCCGTCCTGGAAAGCGCTCGTTGAGAAGAAGGGCGAAGGCGAAGCCCCCGACGAAGGCGGGCCCCATCGATCCGACGGTATAGACGAGCGTCGTCGTCGCACTCGCCCAGGTCGCCGGATCGGTGAGCACGTCCCGGTAGTGGGACAGCCCGAGCGGGAGGCCCGAGCTGTCCAGGAAGTTCATGCTCTTGCCCTCGCGCAGGCTGAGCATGATGACGAGGTACATCGGGTAGAGGATCAGGAGGCCGGTGGTCACGAGGGCCGGCAACAGCAAGGCGAAGGCGAAACGCCGGTCCTGGCGTTCCATCTTCGAAAGTCGTGTCGTCGTTCCCATCAACCCGAACCTCCCGACCCCCGGCGTCACTTCAGGGGCACGCGCCGGTCGAGCTCGTCCTGGAGCTGCTTGAGGATCTGCTCCGTCGGCGTCTCGGTGTTGACGAGGCGAATGCCGCCCTCGCCGACGAGCTTGGCGATCTGCGCGTAGCCGAGCATCGCCGCCGGGGAGGTGGGGAACAGGTTCTCGGCCTTGCTCGCCGCCGCCAGAGCCGTCGCGAGCATCGGGTCGGACGCCACGGCCGGGTCGGACGCGACATCCTTGCGAGGCGACGGCGATTTCACGAGCTTGAAGTACTTCGCCTGCCACTCCGGCTTGGTGATCATGTCGATGAAGGCCAGCACCAGCTTGCGCTTGGCCGGGTCGATGCCCGTGGGGACATGGATGCTGTTCGACGTGCCGCCGGCCGTCACCGGGAAGGGCATCAGTCCGACGCGCAGGTGCGGCTTCACCGCGTCGGGCGCCTTGGCGAACAGCGCCGAGACCCACGGTCCGTCGCGCATCATCGCGATCTTGCCGTCGACGAAGAGCTGGCGCGCCGTCTCCGTGGACGTGCCCTTGGGCGCGTTGCGGACGGCGGCGCGGAAGCTGTCGATGGCAGCCACCGTTTTCGGATCCGTCAGGTTGTAGGTCCCGTCAGGCTTGAACAGCGAGCCGCCGAGGCCGGTCGCCCATGTGGACCAGTCGACGAAGATGTTCGGGTGCTCCGCGGTCGTCGCGCCCCAACCGAAGACGCCCTTCGCCGGATCCGTGGTCGCCTTGATCGCCTTGAGCAGATCGTCCGGCGTCTTCGGCACGGCGACGCCCGCGTCCGCGAGCATCTTCTCGTTGTAGAAGAACACCATTCCATACGCCATCAGCAGCACGCCACGGCTTTTCCCCTCCCACACCATCTCCTTCTGAAGGGGGATGTAGGCCGCCTCGATGCCGGACGACTTCACGAAGTCGTCGATGTCGTCGAGCCAGCCTTGCTTGGCGAAGGCCGGGAAGTTGCGGGTCGGCAGGTGGACGATGTCCGGCGGCCGCTTCGAGGCGAAGCGGACCGTCGTGCGGTCGATGTAGTCCTTGAAGGGGATCTGGTACTTGTTGATCTTGACGCCGGGATTGGCCGCCTCGAAGGCCTTCACCGCCTCGTTCCAGAAGTCTGCCGGCCCGGGTTCCTCGGCCTGCCACGTCGGGAACTCGAGTTCGACGGTCTGGGCCGCCACGGGTCCGGCAAGCGATGCGGCGAAGGCCGCCGCCAGGAATGTTCTGCGCTTCATGGTCTGCATCCTTTCTGTCGTTTCCTCAGTCCGGTCGGGCTTGTGCCGCCCGTTCGGTCTTCACGGCCCGGAACGGTCCAGGTAGCGCTTCTCGGCGGCCAGGACGTCGGCGAGGAGCCGGTCCATCTCGGCCAGTCCGAAGGGGGTGGGGGCGAGCGAGGGGGCGAGATCGTGGACCTCCGGAAGCCCGAGCCGCCTCGCCATGAGCCGCTTTCCGTAGCACAGCAGGCCCGGGATGCTGCGCGTCATGAACACGACGAGCGGCAGGATCTCCTTGTGGACGGACCGAGCGGCGGCGATCCGCGCCTGATCGCCGCTCGTCAGCGCCTCGTACATGAAGACCTGAAGGGCGAGGCAGTCCGGCGCGGGGATGAGCCCTGCGCCGCCGCTCTCGATCAGCGATACGAACTCCAGCCCTCCATGCCCGCCGAAGGCGTCGACGGCGCCGTCGAGCGAGGCGATGACGCGGGCGATGTCGACGGACCAGCCCTCGGCCTTGAGCAGCGAGATGGTCGGGTGCCGCCGCAGCAGCGTCGTCAGGGCGTCGGGGGAAAGGGACGTGGCGAGATTGACCGGGTTGTTCTGGACCGCGACCGGCAGGTCGAGCGCATCGGCGATACCGCCGAAATGGCGCATCAGGTCGTCTTCCGTATGTCCCGCTCCCGGCGGCGGCTGCAGGATGACCCAGTCGGCGCCCTGATCCTTGGCAAAGCGCGCGAAGTCGATCTGGTCGGCGGCGGCCGGCTCCCCGATGGTGACCGCGTAGGGCACCCGACCGGCGAGCAGTTCGCCCACCATCGAAACGACCTCGCGGCGCCCGGCGGTGTCCATCTTGTGGACCTCGGTGACGAGGCCGAGCACCATGATTCCATGGGCTCCGGCGGCGATGCAGTGCTCGACCTGCGCCTTCATCGCAGCCCTGTCGAGCCGGCCGTCCCGGTCGAAGAACGCGTAGAGGACCGGATAGACTCCCCTGAAACGGCGCGTGGCCATGCAGTCCTCCGTCTCAGGCGATGATGTGGTCGAAGACCGCCGGATGCGGCTCCACGCCGAGGCCTGGCCCGGTCGGCACGGTATAGAAGCCCGCCTCGCAGGCCATGTCGCCGGTCACGTAGCGCAGGTTCTTGTCGAAGATGGAGTGCTGGTACTCGTGATAGGGCACCCGCTTGAGAGCCGCCGTCGCGTGCAGGCTCGCGGCCATGAAGATGCCGATGCCGATCGAGGCGTGCGGAATCGTGTCGACATGGAAGGCGTGGGCCATGCGGCCGATATGCAGGAACTCGGTCACGCCCGTGTGCCCCATTTCCGGCTGGATGATGCTCATGCATCTCCTCTCGAAGCGCGGGCGGTACTCGTAGACGGTGCGCCACTCCTCGCCGAGCGCGAGCGGCGAGCCGATGCCGCGGGCGACCAGCTCCTGCCCCTCGATGTCCTCGGGCTCGCAAGGCGCCTCGGCGAAATAGAGGTTGTAGGCCTCCAGCCGCCGGATCACTCGCACCGCCTCGCCGGAGGTGAACTTCCAGTGCAGGTCGACCATCAGGTCGATGTCGGGGCCCACCGCCTCGCGCAGGGCCGCCATCTCCCTGACGATCCCGTCGTCGGACATCGCAGCCGCGAACTTGATGCCCTTGAACCCCTTGGCCGCCCAGGCGACGGCGAGGTCGCAGCGTTCCTGCAGCGTCGCCTTGGGGAGGCCGGAGACATAGGCCGGAAGCCGCGTGTTGCGCTGTCCGCCGAGGACGCCCGCCAACGGGCGGTTCACGCCCCTCGCGAACAGGTCCCACACGGCGATGTCGACCCCGGCCAGGCTGTCGACATAATAGCCGCCGAAGAAGCCGCGAACGCGCATCAGGTCGTACAGGTCCTCGTGGATCACCACCGGCTCGCCCGGATCGC
>CAZJCW010000032.1:0-24748 GCA_964544365.1 uncultured Alsobacter sp. | reverse complement strand
TCCACCTCGACCGTGCTGAGGATCGTGATCCCCGCTCCGGTCAGGGCGCCGATCATCCGGTAGAGCGACTCCCGGAAGTCGGCCCGGAAGCTCGGCGCAAGCGCCATCTCGAAGCCCACGAGGGAATCGATGACGACGCGCTTGGCGTCCACCCGCTTGATGGCGTCCAGGATCGCCAGCATCGTTTCGTCGACCGACAGGTCGAGGGGGCGAAGGTACAGGATCTCGAGGGTTCCGGCGTCCTGCGCCGCCTGAAGCCCGAGGCCGAACGCGTCCGCCCGGTGGATATAGCCGTCGGGGCGCTCCTCGAAGATCGCCATCACCCCCGGTTCCCCGCGGCGCAGTCCCTCGCCGATGAACTGGGTCGCCAGCGCCGACTTGCCCGTGCCAGACGGTCCCGCGACGAGGACGCTGTCGCCCTCCAGGATGCCGCCGCCGAGCATCTGGTCCAGCTCGGGAATTCCCATCGAGAGCCGGCTGCGCCGCTCGGGTCTCGCCTTGGCGGTGTCCAGCCCGAGCGTCCGCGAGAAGGCCTGCAGCCCGTCGTCGCTGATGCGGATCGTGTGCAAGCCCGGCACCGAGGCCTGACCGCGCAACTTCAGGACCTGCAGCTTCCGCACGACGGAGTTCCGCTCCGTCACCTGCGAGAGCCACAGGATGCTGTCGACCATCGTGAACAGCGGATTGTCGCGGATCTCGTCGTGGACGTACTCGCCCACCAGGAAGCTCGTGACCTCGGAGTTCACGAGGAACTGGGACAGGTGATGGACAAAGGCCTGAACCTCCATCTCGCCTGCCTCGCCGGTCGCCCTGCGCGCGAGGCTCCGGAATGAATCGATCACGACCACGGACGGGTTGGCGGCGGTGACCTGAGCCATGATCTCCTTCAGGACGATGGTCAGGTCGTTCTGCAGGGCGGCTTCGGACAGGTTGATGAAGCGGATGGCGTTGCCCACCTTGGCGTCGTCGAAGAACGAGAACTGCTGCTGGTAGCGCAGCATCTTGATGCTCGGTTCGCCGAGAACCGTGAAATAGAGCACCGGCCTGTCCACGGTTCCGTTCGCGAAGGCGAGCTGGTGGACCAGCGTGGTCTTGCCGCATCCGGGCGTGCCGCCGATCAGGTTGAATGAATACTCCGGGATCCCGCCGCCCAGGATATCGTCGAGCCCGCGCACGCCGGTCGGAAGCTTGTTGATGGTCACCTTGGGTGGCCCGGGCAGGCGCGCCTTCGGTTGGGCTGATTTGGCCATCTTACTTGGCGTCCTCATTGTCTGACGTCGTGCCGCCATCCGCGTCGTCGAACGAGAGATGCGGCCATAGCTGGTTGATCAGGCGCAGGGTGAGAGCCGGGCCGATGAAGGCCACGAGCAGTCCGATCATTTGAGCCAGGAGGATGACCTCCCCCTCGGAGAAGTCCTCGGCGCCGACCGTGGCATGGGCGACGGTCAGCCCCTCGAGTTCGCCGTCCTCGGCCACGCGGAGGGCCTTGAGCCAGGGGATCTCGGCCGTTGCCAGCACCAGGGCACGCCCGAGCAGGGCTTGGGTCCCGCTGCGTCCCATCAGCATGGAAAAATGACGGCGCAGTTTGTCGACGGCCGGAAAAACCGCGGGATTGTCCACCTCGGCAGACGTATTCCTCGCAGTCTCGAAAGCCCTCAACTGCCTGGCGAGGCTTCGTACCTGCGAAGAGGCTCGGTCCACTACTGCCCCTTGAGCTTGACCTTGCGATCCGTCTGCTATCATCCGTGCCCTAGTGATCGACGAATGTAAACTAGGTAGTTCTGCTCCATTTGCACACGCGACTGATCGACTCTTTTCATTGTGTAGGATTATTATCCCTTTAGGGGACATCACCTCTTCACGGGAACCCGTCCTGGTTGAAGGTCGTGCAGGGCGGCGGCGCCTGACTTGCATGGCGGCCTCGTGGGCGTCGTCAGACGCCCTCGCAAGTCGCAACCCATCGCGTTCGGCTTGGGTTCGACGTGCCATTTTTCCCTTCTGACGGGCGCGAATTGGGCTTAGCGTCGGACCCACAGGGCATTTCGGACGTGGGGGCGGGGTTGAAGCTCGATGACGGGCCCAAGCGCGGGAAGCCGAAGGCATTCCGCTTCATCCGGGCGCGCCCGCGGCTCTTCGGCGGCCTTGCGCTGGCCATCGCCACGGGGCTCCTGTTGCCGTCCGACTGGTTCGTCGGCACCCGCATTCTCGTCGCCTGGAACGTCGGCGTGCTGGTCTTCCTCGTCAGCGTCTTCGTGATGATGCTGAGCGAGTCCGAGGCTGGGATGCAGGAGCGCGCCGCCCGGCACGACCAGGGCAAGCATGTCATCCTGGCGCTCACGGCGCTGGCGGCGGCGTTCAGCATCGTGGCCATCCTGTTCCAGCTCGGCATGGTGGCCACGCTCTCGGGAACGGTCAGGCTGATGCATTTCGGCCTTACCGCCCTGACGATCCTGACGTCGTGGTGCTTCCTCCACCTGACCTTCGCCTTGCACTACGCCCACGAATTCTACGATCCCCGGGCCGGTGCGACGCGTCCGGCAGGTCCGCCCCTGGAGTTTCCGGGGCCGGACAGGCGACCCGACTATTTCGATTTCGTCTATTTCGCCTTCGTCATCGGCATGGCCTCCTCCACCGCCGACATCAACATCGCGTCGCGCGGGGTCCGGCGGGTCGCACTCGTGCACGGCATGATCTCGTTCTTCTTCAACATCGCGGTGCTCGGCCTTTCGATCAACATCGCCTCCGGGCTGATCTGACGCGGCCATCCGCCGCCGCGGGCGAGCAGGCGGGACGGTTGTGTCGCGCCCGCCAGCGGCTATGCTGCCTGAGTCCTTCGCCGTGCCGCCCCCGGTACGGTTGCATGGGGAGCACCTGCGGCATGGTCTTGCGACGCTGCCTTGGCGTGATCGTACTGGTCCTGGGACTTGCCGCCGGAGCGTCCACGGCGCGGGCAGAGTCCGAGGTCGACCTGGCGCTGGTCCTGGCCGTGGACATCTCCCGGTCGATGGACTTCGAGGAGCAGCAGCTCCAGCGCGACGGCTATGTCGAGGCGTTCCGCTCCACTGTCGTGCACGATGCGATCCGCAAGGGCACGATCGGGCGCATCGCCGTCACCTACATGGAGTGGTCCGGCCCCGGCGAGCAGACGGTCGTGGTGCCCTGGACCATGATGGACGGTGCCGGCGAGGCCGTGGCCTTCGCCGACCGCCTGGCGCGCGCGCCGATCGGTCGGGTTTTTTCCACCTCGATCTCCGGCGCCATCGATTTCGGCGTGAAACTGCTCGAGCAGAGCGGCGTCACGGCGCTGCGCGAGGTCATCGACGTGTCCGGGGACGGCCCCAACAACACTGGCCGCATGGTCACGACCGCCCGGGACGCGGCGCTCGACAAGGGCATCGTCATCAACGGGCTGCCCTTCATGCTGAAGCGCCCGACCGGGTTCGGCGACATGCCCGACCTCGACCACTACTATGAGGATTGCGTGATCGGCGGGCCGGGCGCGTTCCTCGTGCCCATCCGCGAGCGCAGCCAGATCGCCGAGGCCACGCGGACGAAGCTCATCCGCGAGATCGCCGACGATCGCAGTCCCAATCCCCTGGTCTGGCGCGCGCAGGGGCGCGCCATGACGAACTGCCTCATCGGCGAACAGCAGCGCCGCCAGCAATACGGGCCCTGAGACGCGCATCCGCTGGCCTGCGACGTGGCGAGAGCTTGAGAATTCAAGGACCCGGGGCGACACTGCGGCCATCCGAATCCAGCCGCGGAACGCATGTCGCTCGATCTCGTCAATCCGGTTCGCCGCCTTCCCGTGGTCGAGTGGCCGACGGTGATGCTGTTCGCGGTGATCTACGCGTCATGGCTCGGCCTGACGCTCTTCCACGAGGCGATTCCCCTGTGGCTGTGGTTGCCCCTCGCGGCCTGGACGGCCGCATGGTGGGGGTCCGCCCAGCATGAGGCCCTTCATGGCCACCCGACCCGCAGCCGCGCGCTGAACACGGCGCTTGCGACGCCGCCCTTCTGGCTCTGGCTCCCCTTCGAGAGCTACCGCACCTCGCACCTGGTCCACCATTGCGACGAGCGCCTCACCGATCCGCTCGACGATCCCGAAAGCCGCTACTGGACACGCGACGGGTGGCGGGAGCTGGGGCCGCTCGGTCGCCGGCTGGTCGACCTTCAGTCCACCCTGCTTGGACGACTCCTGATTGGTCCGCTCTGGTCGATCGGCCACTTCTGGCTGCAGGAGTGGCGAAGGATCGCCGGCGGCGACAGGGAAGCCCTTCGGGTCTGGGTCTGGCACCTCGTCTGGGTTGCCGTCTTGCTCGCCTTCGTCGTCTTCGTCTGTGGCCTGCCGGTCTGGCGCTACTGTCTCGGCTTCGTCTATTGCGGCACCGCGCTGGCGCTGGTCCGGTCCTTCGCCGAACACAAGGCCCGGGACTCGATCGAACAGCGCACCGCAATCGTGGAAAAGGCGCCGATTCTCGGCCTGCTGTTCCTCTACAACAACCTTCACGTCGTCCATCATCGCTGGCCGACGCTGCCGTGGTATCGCATTCCGCAAGTCTATCGCGACCACCGCGACGCGGTGCTGGAATCCAACGCCGGCCTCGTCTACCGCGGCTATGCGGACGTCTTCCGCCGCTTCTTTCTGCGACGCCACGACACTGCCGTCCACCCCACGGACCGCGCCCCCACCCGCGAGGACCTGGCGGCGGGAGCGGCTCAGGCCGGCAGCACGTAACCGGCAGCCTTCGCCGCGCGGTCCCACGCCAGCGTGGTCGTGAAGTCGTCGCGACCAACCGGCGCGAAGCCATCCAGCAGCAGCACGTCGCGCAGCCCGCCGAACCATGGCCGACCGGCCGCCCCCGCAAACGCAGCGCGCAGCCGCGCCACGGCATCCTCCGGCATGGCGGGCGATGCGACGAAGGCCGGCATCGGCGCAAGATCGGTCGATTCGAGGACGCGCACGCCGGCCGTGAGCTCCGGCTTGTGGCGGGCGATCAGCATATGCCAGTACGCATCGAGCGGTCCGACATCGATACGCCCCGCGACGACCGCGTCCAGGATGGCCCGGGCGGTGACGAGATGGCCCACCATCTCGGCATAGAGGCGAGGGCGGTCGGGCGTCACGTGCTTCAGCAGGTGATGGCGGAAGGCGTTGAAGCCGGAGTGCGAGTGTTCCACCGTCCAGCCTGCCCGGTGGCCGAACGTGTCCTCCAGCGTCCTGAAGGGCGCGTCCTGGCGCACGATCAGGTCGGATCGATAGACCGCCCGGCCTCCCGCCCATGCTGCCGCCGGGATCGGTGCGGCGATCGGGTTGACGCGGGCGATCTCCAGCGCGATCGGATAGCCGCACATGAACACGCAGCCGAGATCGGGACGGCGCCAGAGCGTTTCCAGCGGTTGCGGAGCGGGATACGCCACGTAGTCCAGCGCCACCCCGGCCTCTGCGGTCACATGGCCGAGCAGCGCGCGCCACGCCTCCTCGGCCTCGGGCGTCACCGCGTACATGCGGGCGTTCATGACGAAAGTCATGCCGCGGCGGCCCCGAGGGCCTCCTTGCGCCGGGCCACGTAGTCGTCCAGGGCCTCGGCGATGGCCGGGTCGAGTGGTGGGGCGACGAAGGCGTCGCGCGCCTTCTTCCACACCGCGAGGGCCCGCTCCGTCGCCGTGCGCGAGCCGGCATCCCGCCAGTTCTCGTAGTTCGACCAGTCCGACACCAGCGGCCGGTGGAAGGCCGTTTCGTATCGCGCCAGCGTGTGGGGCGAACCGAAGAAATGCCCGCCGGCGGCCACGTCGCCGATGGCGTCGACCGCGAGGTCGTCGTCGGTGAAATCGAAGGGCCGGAGGATCTGCGCCCAGCCGCGCAGCACCTCTGCGTCGAGGACGATCTTCTCCATCGAGGCGGTGAGCCCGCCCTCCAGCCAACCGGCGGCATGGTTGACAAGGTGGCTGTGGCTCATGATCGCGGCCCACAGCGAGAAATCCGTCTCGTAGGTCGACTGCGCGTCCACCGCGGGGGACGCGTTGACCGCGCTGGTGCGGACCGGCAGTCGCAGGCGGCGGCCGAGCTGCGCGGTCGCCAGCGTCGCCTTGACGTATTCCGGCGTGCCGAAGGCCGGTGAGCCCGTCCGCATGTCGACGTTGGAGGTGAAGCCGCCCATCACGCAAGGCGTTCCCGGACGGATCATCTGGCACAGCGCAATGATGGCGAGCGCCTCCGCAGTCTGCTGCACGAGGGCGCCGGCCAGCGTGACCGGCGCCATCGCCCCCATCAGCGTGAAGGGCGTGATGACCACGCACTGTCCGTGCCGCGCCATCGTCATGATGTTGTCGAGGATCTCCTCGTCGACCCGGCGCGGCGAGTTGACGTTGGTCACCGACATCAGCGTGGGCCTGTCGGCAAGTTCCTCGATACCGACGCCGTGCTCGATCGCCGACATGGCGATGGCGTCCTGCGCCTGGATCCCGCCGACGCCGCGGGCGGCCCACGGGATGTCCGAGCAGGCGATGTGGGTGCGGTACATGTCGAGGTGGCGCGTCGCCACCGGCAGGTCGACGGGCTCGACGACCACGCCCCCCTGCCAGTGCAGGATACCCAGGCGATGCGTCACCTTGAGGATGTCGGTGAAGGCTTCGAGATCACCGTAGCGCCGGCCCCGCTCCAGGTCGCTGACATTCGGCGCGCCGTTCACGGGACCGAAATTCACGACGTTGCCGCCGACATGGAGATCGCGCGACGGATTGCGCGCATGGATCACGAAGCGCTCGGGCGCCGATCCCAGCATCGCCTCGATGATGTCACGGCCGATCCGCACCAGCCCGGTCGCTTCGTCGGCCAACGCGCCGTGCCGGGCGAGCAGCGCCCGCGCCGTCGTGCTGCGGATCTCGATGCCCGACGTCTCCAGCACACGAAACGCTCCGGCGAGAATCCGTTCGACCTGTTCCGCGCTGAGGATCTCGACCGGCGACCAGGGATTGACCAGCCGAGGCAGCGGCGTGTCGTCGGCCCCCGTTCCGGCTCCGCCGGCTGCACGGGCCGCACCTCCCCGCCGCTCGCGGCGGCGCCCCGGCGTCTCGGTCATGCGCGAAGCCTTTCGCCGTCCGGGTCGTGGAGGGCCCTTGCCGTCACCACGGCCCGGCATTCCTGCCCGAGGATGTCGATGGCCAGGACCTCGCCGTCCGCGGCGAGGGCGGCCGGCACGTACCCGCAGGCGAGGCTCTTCTGTGTCCAGTGGCCGAAGCCGCCGGACGTGACATGCCCCACGGGCACGCCGTCCTTCAGCACCACCTCGTAGCCCACCACGTCCGCGTGCGGCGCATCGACGACCATCACCACGAAGCGCTTGGCCGCTCCGGCCTCGCGCTCGGCCAGGGCGGCGGCGCGGCCGGTGAAGTCGGCGGCCTTGTCATAGGCCACGAACTGGTCCAGCCCCGTCTCGCCCGGCGTGTAGTCGGGACGGAAGTCGCGGTTGAAGGACCCGTAGTTCTTCTCCAGTCGGAGCGAGGAAATGGCCCGTCCGCCATAGTGGGCGAGGCCCAGGTCTTCGCCTGCCGCCAGCAGGTCTTCGTAGAGCTGGAGCTGGAAATCCGGCGTCACCCAGATCTCGTAGCCCAGCTCGCCGGTGAATCCGCACCGCTGGACGATGGCAGGAGACATGCCGACGGCGCCCTCGCGGACCGCGAAGAACCGGAAGGACTCATTGGAGACGTCGAAGTCCGCGACGCGCGCCATCAACGCGCGGGACCTGGGGCCGGACAGCGCGAAGCCCGTCAGCGTCGAGCATGCCGAGCGCACGAAGACATCGTCCGGCGGGGCCTGCCGCCAGAACCAGCGCATGTGAAAGGCTTCCGCGAAGCCCGACCCGACGATCAGGTAGCGATCCTCGGCGAGGCAGGCGATCGACAGGTCGCCCATGATCCGGCCGCGCTCGTTGAGCATGGGGGCGATCGCCATCCGGCCCGGCCGGGGAATGCGGCAGGCGAAGACGCGGTCGAGCCACGCGCGGGCGCCGCGGCCGGTGACCTCGTACTTCGCGTAGTTCGAGGTCTCGTAGATCCCCACGGCCGTCCGGACCGCATGGCACTCGGCGCGGATGTGAGGGAAGGCGTTCGAGCGGCGATAGGTCGGCTCTTCCGTCGGCTCGACACCGGGCGGCGCGAACCACAACGCATTCTCCAGCCCGAAATTGGCGCCGAACAGGGCGCCGCGCGCCTTCAGCCGGTCAAAGACGGGCGTGCGGCGGAAGGGGCGGGCGTCCAGCATCTCCTCGTTGGGGTAGAGCAGGCGGAAGCGCCGGCGATAGTTCTCCTGCACCTTGGTGCGGGTGTACGACGGGGTCGCGAACAGGCCGTAGCGCGCTCCGTCCATCGCCATCACGTCCTGGCCCGGGTCGTTCTCGGCCATCCAGCGCGACAGAACCAGTCCGATGCCGCCGCCCTGGCTGAAGCCGGCCATGACGGCGCAGGCGTTCCAGTAGCCTGGCAATCCCCTGACCGGTCCGACCAGCGGATTGCCGTCCGGCGAGAAGGTGAAGGGGCCGTTGATGATCTTCTTGATCCCGACGCGTCCGACCGCCGGAAAGTGCCGGAACCCGCGCTCCAGTTCCGGCGCGATGCGGTCGAGATCGTCGGGCAGGAGCTGGCTGTGGAAGTCGTGCGGCGTGACGTCCGCGGCCCAGACCTTGCAGTCCTGCTCGTAGGTGCCGAGCAGGACGCCGTCGCCCTCCTGCCGCAGGTAGATCTCGCCCGAGAAGTCGGACGTGTTGATGATCTCGCGCTCAAGCCCCGCCAGTTCCGGGACCGCTTCGGTGACGATGTAGTGATGCTCCATCGCCAGAACGGGGAGGGTCAGGCCGACCATCCGGCCCACCTCGCGCGCCCACAGGCCGCCGGCATTGACGACATGCTCGGCCCGGATGGTGCCCTTGTCCGTGACCACGTCCCAGCTGTCGTCCGTATTCTGGCGCAGCGCCGTCACCTCGGTGAAGCGGTAGACCTCCGCGCCCAGCGCCTTCGCCGCGGCGGTGTAGGCCTGCGTCACGAGCCATGGGTCGACGTATCCGCCGTCCTCGCGCCACAGGGCGCCCTTGAAGTGGCTCTCCTCGATGAGGACGTTGCGACGCTTGGCCTCCGACACCGGGATCATCTCGGTGTCCATCTTCAGGTAGCGGGCGCGGGAGTGGATCAACCGGAGGAAATCCATCTGGCCGTCCGTCGTGGCCAGGTAGATGCCGCCATTGTGGTGGATGCCGCAGGACTGGCCCGTGACCCGTTCCAGCTCGCGGTAGAGATCGAACGTGTATTTCTGCAGCCGCGAGACGTTGGCGTCCGAATTCAGCGTGGTGACGCCGCCAGCCGCATGCCATGTCGAGCCTGAGGTCAGTTCGTTCTTCTCGACGAGGACGACGTCGGTCCAGCCGATCTTCGCCAGGTGGTACAGCACCGAGACGCCGACCACGCCTCCCCCGATCACGACGGCACGCGCATGCGACTTCATCGACCCGTGATCCTCCCTGACGGTGCGACGTGTCCCGTCGGCTTCACGCGTTGGACGGTGCTACGCCGTGGGGCAGCGTGCAACGGCAAAATCCGTCATCGAAATCGCCATCGGGTGCACCGCCGGTCGACTCACGGGGCCGGCTGGCTTGGGATGGGCCTCGGCTTCCCGTCGTCATCGATGGCGACGAAGGTGAAGGTGGCATCCGTCACCTTTTCGCGTGTCTTCGTCATGAAGCGGCGGGCCCAGGCCTCGATGTAGATCCGCATCGAGGTCCGCCCGATGCTCTTGACCTCCGTATAGACGCAAAGCACGTCGCCCACCTTGACGGGCCGCAGGAAGTTCATGGCCTCGACGGCCACGGTCACCACGCGCCCGCCCGTGCGCTCCACGCCGGCGATGCCGCCCGCCTGGTCCATGCGCGACATCACCCAGCCGCCGAAGATGTCGCCGTTGGCGTTCGTGTCGGCGGGCATCGCGATCGTGCGGACGGTGAGATCCCCGCGGGGCTGGGCTTCTTGCGTGTCCTGCATGGTGTCCTCCGGGGAGCTCACGTCGCGCTCGGCGGCGTGAAACGACGGTCCACGGCCGACGGGCGGCCCGGAACCCGCAATGCGGCGGTTCGCGCCGGCGTTGTCGAGACGAGCCTGCCCTTCGACAGGACCGCGAGGCGGTTCGCGCGCAGGCGAAGCGCGTCGACCGGGTCGTTGGCCTGCAGGACGACCAGGCTCGCGATCGCTCCGACGTGCAGGCCGTAGCCGTCGAGCCCCATGATCCGCGCCGGCGTCTCCGTCACGAGGTCGTAGCAGCGGCGCATGTCGGCCGGGCTCGTCATCTGCGCGACGTGCAGGCCCATGAAGGCGACGTCGAGCATGTCGGCCGTGCCGAGCGAGTACCAGGGGTCGAGCACGCAGTCCTGCCCGAAGGCCACGGTCACGCCGGCCTTCAGCAACTCCGGCACGCGCGTCATGCCGCGGCGCTTCGGATAGGTGTCGTGGCGGCCCTGCAGCACGATGTTGATGAGCGGGTTGGGGATGGCCGCCACGCCGGCCTCGGCCATCAGCGGGATGAGCTTGGACACGTAGTAGTTGTCCATCGAGTGCATCGACGTGAGGTGCGATCCGGCCACCCGGCCGCCGAGGCCCAGGCGCTGCGTCTCGCAGGTCAGCTGCTCGATGTGGCGCGACAGCGGGTCGTCCGTCTCGTCGCAGTGGATGTCGACCCGGAGCCCTCGCTCCGCCGCGATCTCGCATAGCGCCGTCATGGAGCGGCGGCCGTCCTCCATGGTGCGCTCGCCGTGCGGGATGCCGCCGACCACATCGACGCCCCGGTCGAGGGCGCGGGCGAGGTTCTCCACCGCGCCGGGGCTGCGGTAGTAGCCGTCCTGCGGAAAGGCGACGAGCTGCAGGTCGAAGTACGGCGCCACCCGCCGCTTCACGTCGAGGAGCGCGTCCACAGCGAGCAGCCGGTCGTCGCAAACGTCGACATGGGTCCGTACGGCGAGCAGGCCCATCGACACTGCCCAGTCGATGTAGGCGAGCGCCCTCTCCGCCACCGCCTCGTGCGTCAGCTGCGGCTTCAGTTCTCCCCACAGCGCGATGCCCTCCAGCAGCGTGCCCGACCGGTTGATCCGCGGCAGCCCGTAGGACAGCGTCGCGTCCATGTGGAAGTGCACGTCGACGAAGGGAGGCGAAACGAGGCATCCCGAAGCGTCCACGATCTCCCCGGCCTCGCCCGGCAGGTTGGGCGCTATCGCCGCGATACGGTCACCGACGATGCCGATGTCGGCCGTCATGCCATCCGGCAGGATCCCGCCCTGCACGAGACAATCGAACGCCATGCCCACGCTCCCGCTGCTCCGCTCCAAGATGTAGCACGCCGCTGCCTCGGCCCGGCAAGGGGGGAGCGTCGAGGGGGCTGCCGGCGAACGATCTGCCGGCAGTGCCCGCAGCGCGTGCAGGACGTGCCGGCCGTGCGGCTTTTCCGGCCGGATCCCGGCCTAGAGCGGCCCGGCGGCAGGCTGTGCGGTCTCGACGGTGTCCGCCACGGGCACGACGCGGCCGCGCAGGCGCGATTCGCGCAGCTCGCCGGTCTCCTCGAGGATCGGGTGCGCCACCGTGGTGAGGTGCGCGATGATGCGCTTCAGGTCGCGCAGCATGTCGAGGTGGACGGACGACGTCTCGATGGAGGCGACGGCGCCTTCGCGCAGGCGGCGCAGGTGGTTCTCGGTGGCTTCCTTCTCGATGATCCGGACCTGGTCCTTGGCTTCCACCAGCTGCCGGGCGAGATCGGGGTCGCGGGTCACGAACACCGTGACGGCAAGCCGCATCTGCTCGACGGCAAGGCCGTGCAGGGCACGCAGTTCGCCCCAGCCTTCCGGCGAGAAGGACAGGTTCAATCGCTGCTTCTTGGCGGCGAGCACGAGCAGGTTCTTGTCGATGATGTCGCCGACATGCTCGAGATTGGTGATGAACAGGATCAGGTCGAAGGCGCGGCGCGAATCCTCCGGCGTGAGCGGCGCGCGGGTGAGCTTCGTCAGGTAGAGCTTGATCTCTTCCTGAAGCCGGTCGACCGCGCTGTCCAGCTTGCGCAGCTCCTCGCGGCGCGTGTCGTCGCGGTCCTCGAAGGGATGGATCGCCTCGCGCAGCATCAGCTCGACGGTATCGGCGAGGCGCATCACTTCCCGCGTGGCGCCGGAGAGCGCCATGGCCGGGCGGTCGAGCAGCGCATCGTCGAGATGCTCCGGCCGCCGGTCCGCGGCGGGCGCCTTGTCCTGCGTCACGAAGCGCGTCAGCAGGATGGCTGCGCGGCCCGTCAGCGGCAGGAAGACCAGCGCCAGGACGATGTTGAAGCCGGTATGGAACACGGCGAGCTGGCGCGCGGGCTCACCCAGCCGGGCCAGGAGCGCTGCCGCCTCGTCCACGACGAGGAGCGCGACCAGCGCACCGGCGAGCCGGAAGGCGAGATTGCCGAGCAGCACGCGGCGCGTCGTCGCGCCGGCGGCGAAGCTCATGCCGAGCGGGATCAGGCCCGACCCGACATTGGCGCCCAGCACCATGGTCAGGGCCAGAGCGGGTTCGAGCACGCCCGCGGCGGCGAGCGAGACGAACAGCAGAACCGTCGCGACGCTCGAATGCACCAGCCACGTCAGGCCCGCCGCGAGCGCCAGTGCGAGCACCGGTGAGTCGGCCAGATGCCGCAGGACCATGGCCAGCAGCCAGTTCGAGCGCAGCGGTTCCGAGGCCGAGACGATCAGGCCGAGGGCCAGGATCATCAGGGCGAGACCGATCAGGATGCGGCCCACCTGCCGCACCGTCGCCGAGGTCGAGATCATGAAGGCGGCCACGCCGCCCACGAGGAACAGCGGCACCAGCGCCTTCAGGTCGACGGCCATGGCCTGGACGACGAGCGTCGAGCCGATGTCGGCGCCGAGCATGACCGCCAAGGCCGGCGCGAGCGCGATGAGACCCCGTTCGGCGAAGGACACGACCAGCAAGCCCGCCGCCGCGGAACTCTGCAGCGACGCCGCGACGGCGATGCCCGCGAGGCACGCCTTGATGCGGCTGTCCGTCGCCCGCGCGATGACGTGGCGCAGATTCTCCCCGAAGGCGCGCAGGATTCCCGTGCGCACCATGCGGGTCGCCCAGATCAGGAGGGCGACGCCACCGAGGAGATTGAGGATGAGATGCTGGGCCGACATCGGCGGTCGAGGGTCCCCGCGCCTGGAGATGACATGACTATTACAGAAGCATGACACGCTAACAGGACGTTCACGGCCTGTCTGCCCGCGCCTCCGGCTGCCCGGAACGCGCCATTTCATGACAAGCCTGCAGGCGCCCCGGCGGTTCCACCGGCGGAACCATGGGGGCGCGGGTTCCTTCAGCGCGCCTGTCCGGGGAAGAGGCTGGCGAGGCCCTCCGCCGTGGCGGCGCAGATGCCACGCTCGGTGACGAGGCTCGTCACGAGATGCGCGGGCGTCACGTCGAAGGCGAAGTTCGCGGCGGCGCTGCCGGGCGCGACGATCTCCACCGTGGCGAGGCTGCCGTCGGGAAGGCGGCCGGTCATGTGCGTCACCTCCGTCGCGTCACGCTCCTCGATCGGGATCTCGCGCACGCCGTCGTCGAGGGTCCAGTCGATGGTGGACTGCGGGAGGGCGACATGGAACGGCACGCCGTTGGCCCGGGCGGCGAGCGCCTTCAGGTAGGTGCCGATCTTGTTGCAGACGTCGCCGCGCCGCGTCGTTCGGTCCGTGCCGACGATGCACAGGTCCACCTTGCCATGCTGCATCAGGTGGCCGCCGACATTGTCGGCGATGACCGTGTGCGGCACGCCGTGGGCGCCGAGTTCGAAGGCGGTCAACGAGGCGCCCTGGTTGCGCGGGCGGGTCTCGTCCACCCACACATGAACCGGTATGCCGGCATCGTGCGCCTTGTAGACGGGCGCGAGCGCCGTGCCCCAGTCGACGGTGGCCAGCCAGCCGGCATTGCAGTGGGTCAGCACGTTGACGGTCCGACCCGTCCGCGCGTGATGCCCTGCAATCAGGTCCACCCCGTGATCGCCGATGGCTTCGCAGACGGCCGCGTCCTCGTCGCAGACTGCCACCGCCTCGCGGGTGGCGGCGTCGGGCCGCTGCCCCGGCGCGAGCGGTGCGAGCAAGGCGCGCATCCGGTCCAGCGCCCAGCGCAGGTTCACGGCGGTCGGTCGCGTGCGGAGCAGGCGTCCGTGAGCGAGCTCCAGTGAATCGTCGGAGGGGTCGGCGCGCATGGCGAGCGCCATGCCCCACGCCGCAGTCGCGCCGATCAGCGGCGCGCCGCGCACCACCATGGTGCTGATGGCCAGCGCGACATCCTCCAGCCCCGTGAGGCGCTTCACGGCGAAGCGGTGCGGCAGCAGCGTCTGGTCGATGACCTCGACGGCCCCGTCCGCCGTGGGCCAGATGGTGCGGTAGGAGACGCCGTCGATCTTCATGCTGCCCTGGTCCGTCGCGCCGCACCGCGGCCGTAGCGGCAGACTAGATCCGCCGGCCGGGCGCGCAAGGGCGGATCCGCCCCTCCCGGCGCGGCTGTCAGGGCATGTAGGCTCCGCCGTTCACCCACAGGGACTGGCCGGTCATGTAGCGGCTGCCGGGTCCCAGAAGGAAGAGGATCGGCCCGACGATGTCCTCGGGCACCGCGATCCGCTTCAGCGGCATCATCGCGCTGTAGGCGGCGACGTCGATCGTCGTGCTGCCGGACTCGTCCGAGCGGCCGGTCCCGCCGCGCAGGAACGCCGTGTCGACCGCGCCGGGTGCGACGAGATTGCAGCGCACCTTCGGCGCGTGTTCCAGCGCCAGCGTCTTGGTCAGCGCGATCATCCCGGCCTTGGCTGCCGCATAGGGCCCGTAGTGCGGCCTGATGAACTGCGCCAGCCCGGACGATACGTTGACGAGGCTCGGTTCCTCGCCCTTCTCCAGCAGCGCCATCGCCGCGTTGCAGGCGAGGAAGGTGGTGCGCAGGTTGCCGTCGATGGTGGTGTCGAACACGTCCGCCGGCACGTCCCTGAGGGGGATCATGCCGAGCATGAACCCGGCGAGATTGACGAACCCGTCCAGCGCGCCCCATTGCGCGTCCAGCGCGCCGAAGGCTGCCGCGACGGAAGCGGCATCGCTGCCGTCGATGGGAATGGCGACGACTCCCGAGGGCGGCGGGTGCCGCTCCAGCGAGGCGGCGAGGTCCAGCACCGCGACGCTCTCGCCCTGCGCCAGCAGGGCTGAGACGAGGCTGCGGCCGATGCCGCCGCAGCCTCCCAGTACAGCAACTCTCATTGCAGCCTTCCCCCGTCCCGCGTCAGCTTGCGGGGCACGGGTCGGCGGCGTGCTGGTCGAACAGGTTCCACTTCAGGTCCTTGATCTCGATGACGAAGCCCGGAAGCTGGGCGTCGCGGGCGGCGTTGAAGCACGTTCCGTCGCCGGTGACGCCGGTGAAGCGGATGCCCTTCATCGCCTCGCGGATGGCGGTGCGCTCGGCCGCGATCTTCGAGGGATCGCCGGTCACGCCCGCCTTCTCCATCGCCTGCTTCAGCAGGTAGACGATGTCGTAGGCCTGCGCGTCCGTGTGATGCGGGATCTTCTTCGTCGTCAGGCCGCGCTTGGCGTTCTCGTCGGCGAACTTCTTGGTGAAGCTGCGCGTGAGGTCGTTGCGGTCCGACCAGTAGCCGGCGACGATCAGCAGGCCGTCGGCGTCACGGCCGAACAGTTCGAGCGCGTTCGGGTCGGCGAAGATCTGCGAGCCGATGACCCGGCCCTGGAAGCCCTGGCGGCGCAGTTCCTTGATCACCTTGCCGGCGCTGTCGGGCGTCGCGGCCAGCGCCACCACGTCGGGCTTGCGCTCGAGGACCTGGGCCACCTGCGGCGCCACGTCGAAGCTCTTGTACTGCACGGCGACGGGCTCGCCGAAGGCCACGTTGTTGGCCTTGAAGATCGCCGGGTAGAACTGCGTGCCCGAGATGTTGGAAACGCGCTCGTCCGAGACGTAGATGATCTCGGCCTTGTCGATCTTGATCTGCTTGTTGCGCAGCGTCGCGATCAGCCGGTTGAACTGCTTGCCTTCGTCGGCGGTCAGGCGCCACGCATAGCTGAAGTTCGCCGTCAGGCCGGGCGTCGACGCGGCGTTCGGCATCTGGATGATGCCGATGCGTTCACCCACGGGAAAGGCGACGGCCGCTTCGCCGGAGGAGAACGGGCCGACGATGGCGAGCGCGTTGTCGTCCTGCGCGAACTTCTGCGTGGCGGTTGCCGCCTGCTTCGGATCGGAGCCCGTGTCGAACTTCACGAGCTTGATCTTCTTGCCGTTGATGCCGCCCTTGGCGTTGATTTCCTCGACGGCGATGTCGACCGATGTCTCCGTCGCCTCGCCCACCGTCTTCAGCGGCCCCGACTTGACCATCGCGAGGCCCAGGACGATCTCCTGCGCCGACGCCGAGGCCGTCCATGCCAGGGCCGATGCCGCGACCGCGGCGAAAAGCGCTCCCTTGTATCCCATTGCCATGCTCCCTCTCCCTTGTTTCGACCCGGCCCGGTGAGGCTCAGGCGTGACCCAGATATGCCGCCGCCAGGCGGTCGCTTTGCCGCAACTCCTGCGCCGGCCCTTCGAGCACGACGCGTCCCAGTTCCATGACGAGGCCGCGCGAGGCCACCTCGAGCGCCATGTGCGTGTTCTGCTCCACGAGCAGGATGGCGATGCCCTCCGCCCGCAGTTCCGTGATGAGGCCGAACAGGCGTTCCACCAGCAGCGGCGACAGGCCGAGCGACGGCTCGTCCAGCATCATCAGCTTCGGCCGCGCCAGCAGTGCCCGGCTGATCGCCAGCATCTGCTGCTCGCCGCCCGACAGGACGGAGGCCGGCATCGCGCGGCGCGCGGCAAGGTTGGGGAAGCGGTCGTAGATGGCGTCGATGTCCCGGTCCACGCCGGCGTCGGTCCGGCAGTACGCGCCCATCTGCAGGTTTTCGTGCACGCTCAGGCTCAGCACGATCTGGCGGCCTTCCGGCACCAGGGCGAGGTTGCGCCGCAGCCGCTGCGGCGGCGACAGCTTCGTGGGGGCGTGGCCGTCGAAGATGTCCCGTCCGGCGGAGGGCGCGGCGAGCCCGTGCGGCGCGCGCAGCAGCGACGTCTTTCCGGCGCCGTTGGACCCCAGCACCGTCACGATCTCGTCCGGCGCCACGGACAGCGAGACGCCACGCACCGCGTGGGTTCGGCCGTAGCGGACATCGAGCGCCTCGACCTCAAGCAGCACGGCCGGCGTCCTCCGCGGTGGCGACGCGCCGCGTCCCGAGATAGGCCTCGCGCACCGCCTCGTCTTCCTGCACGCCCCGGGTGGGGCCGTCATAGATCAGCCGGCCGAAGTTCAGCACCACGGTCTGCTCGCAGAGGTCGTGCACGAAGGACATGTCGTGCTCCACGACCAGCAGGGTCAGCCCATCGGCGGCTATGCCCTTGAGGAATGCCGACAGTTCCGCCGTCTCGCGCGGATTCAGGCCGGCGGCCGGTTCGTCGAGCATGAGCAGCCGCGGGCCGCTCATCAGGGCGCGGACGACCTCGATCTTCTTGCGGACGCCGTAGGGCAGGCCGGACACGGCGCTGTCGGGGTCGACGTCGATCCCCGCCTGTCGCAACCGCTCCTCGGCCATGCGCCGCCAGCGCCCGTTGCGCTGCCACGCCACCGGCGCGAGCAGGCTTCCCAGCCCCGTCGCCTGCACATGCTGGCCGAGCATGACGTTCTCGATCACCGTGAGGTGCGGCATCAGCCGGATGTTCTGGAACGAGCGCGACAGGCCGACGCCGATGCGCTTGCGGGCTGGGAGGGCGTCGATCACCTGGCCATCGAGCGCGATCGACCCGCCGTCGATCGGGTAGACGCCGGAAATCAGGTTGAACATGGTCGTCTTGCCGGCGCCGTTGGGGCCGATGAGCGCCATGCGCGCGCCGCGCGGAACGTCGAAGCTGACGTCGTCGGCAACGGTCAGGCCGCCGAAGCGCTTGGTGACGTGCGAGACACGCAGCATCGGTTCAGCCGGCATGGCGCTCTCCCAGCACGGCCTTGCGGCCCGGCAGCCAGTTGCGCGGCGACAGCCGCGCGACGAGCTGGCGGGTCACGATGCCTTCCGGGCGGATCGCCATCATCAGCACGATGGCCACGCCGAAGACCACGTAGCGCCAGGAGCCGCCGACGCGCAGCAACTCGGGGATCAGCGTGAAGAACAGGCTGCCGACCAGCGGTCCCCAGGCCGTCTGCGTCCCGCCGATCAGGACGAAGAGCAGCACGTAGATGGAGAGAAGCGCGTTGAAGTACTGCGCCTCGACGAAGCTGAAGTGATGCGCGTAGAGCGCGCCCGAGAGCCCCGCGAGGGCGCCGGCGAGGGTAAAGGTCGCCACCTGAACGGCGCGAACGTTCACGCCCATGATCGTCGAGACCGCCTCGTCGTCATGGATTGCCCGCATCGCGAGGCCGACCCGGGTCGCCATCAGGTAGAAAACGACCACGGTGACGCCGACGGCGCAGGCGATGAGGACCGGCACGCCGACATGGTCCGGCACCACCATGCCGATGGCGCCGCCGAAGGTCGTCGACCGCAGCAGGAAGCCGGCCACGACCTCGGCGAAGGCGAAGGTGGCGAGGACCATGTACACGCCACGGGTGCGCAGCACCGGGAAGGAGATGAGGAACCCGACCAGCGCCGTGATCGCCATCGCCGCGGGAATCGTCACCCACACCGGCTGCATCAGCACGCTCGACAGGTAGGCCGCCCCGTAGGCGCCGATCGCCTGGAACCCGGCGCCGCCAAGGTTCAGCTGTCCCGCCGCCGCGGTGACGAAGATGGCATAGGCGAAGATGAGGTTGATGCACAGGATCGCGACGATCCCGGCCATGTAGCCGCTCATGGGCGGCCTCCCGGAGCCGGCAGCCTGCGCATCACATCTTCCCCTTGCCGATGGAGGCGGTGCCGAACAGGCCCTGCGGCCGCAGGATGATGACGGCAAGCAGCAGGCCCCAGACCACCATCTGCACCGAATCGCCGCCGAAATAGTGGATCGAGAGCGTCTCGGTCAGGCCGACGAGAAGCCCGCCGGCAATGGCGCCCCAGATCGAGCCGAGGCCGCCCAGCACCATTGCCGCGATGGCCTTGGTGCCGACATGGTCGCCCATGAAGGGAGAGACGTCGCCGTAGTTGATGGTGAACAGCGCGCCGGCGACGCCCGCCAGCAGGCCGGTCAGCACGAAGACCACGGGAACGATGCGGGTGACGTCGACGCCGAGCAGCGAGGCCGTGTCGGGGCTTTCCGCGATGGTCCTCAGCGCGCGGCCCATGCGCGTGTGCTTCAGGACGTAGGTCAGCACCGCGACAATGGCCACGGCGAGCGCAAGGCTGAGGAGCTGCGCGCCTCCCAGCACCACGCCGAAGAGGTGAATGTCGGCCTTGAACGGGATCGCGAAGCGCTGGGCCTCGGAGCCGAGGGCGATGAGCACGAGATGCTCGAAGATGAGCAGGAAGCCGAGCGAGGACACCAGCGGGATCGCATGTTCGGTGGCGTCGCCGTGCTTGGTCTTCAGGTAGCGGAACGTGAAGCGCTCGACGATCAGCGAGGCGACCACCGTCACGGCGACGCCGATGGCGAGCGCCAGCAGCCAGGCCCAACCCCCGGCGAAGGCCAGCAGGCCCTTGTGCATCAGTCCCCACGCCACCATCCCGGTCAGCATGAAGAGGGTCGGGATCGTGAAATTGAGGAAGTTCAGCACGCCGATGGTGAGCGTGAAGGCCATCGCGACCGTCATGTAGATCGCGCCCAGCATCAGTCCGGACACGATCTGCTGGGCGATGACCTTGCCGCCGAACACGACGGCCAGCACCAGCGCCGCGACGATCGCGGCGCCGATCGCGACAGGGCGGCTGATGGCCGGCTGCGATTTCCCGAGCGTCGCCGCCGCGTCGGTCACGGCGTGGCACCCGGCGGAATGTGCGTGGCGTGCTGGCCACGATAGCTCGTGGCGACTTCCTCGCGGGTCGCCCACCAGACGCCCTCGAACTGGGCGGCATAGTGCAGGAACTGCTTCAGCAGGTTCACGCGGTGGGGAACGCCGATGACGTGCGGGTGGAGGCCCACATTCATCATCATTCCCGTGTGCTCGCCCTCGGCATACAGCACGTCGAACTGCTCCTTGAGCGCGTCGAGCGCCGCGGCATTCGTCAGGCCACGGCGGGCGAGCAGGGTGAAGTCGTTCATCTCGATTGAATAGGGCACGCCGACGATAGGACCAGAGGCGGTGTCGATCATGTAGGGCTGATCGTCGTTCATCAGGTCGCACCAGAACTCCAGCCCGTTCTCCGCGAGGATGGCCGGCGTGTTGGTGGTGCCGCGCAGCGAGGATGACAGCCAGCCCTTCGCCTTGCGGCCGGCCACCTGCTCGTACACCTTCAGCGTTTCGCCGATGACGCGTCTCTCCTCGTCCGGCCGGTGCTGCAGGTGGCAGAGCAACTCGCCCTGCTCGAAATTGTGCGGGATCAGCTCGAAGCCGCGCTCCAGCGCGCCCTCGATAACGGCGCGCCGCTCGATCGCCATCTTGGCGTTCATGGTGCAGCTTGCCCGCACGCCTGCCTGCACGAAGGTGTCGAACAGCCGCCACACGCCGACCCGCTGGCCGTATTCGCGCCAGGACCAGTTCGGGAAGTCGGGAATGTTGCCCGGCAGCATGTCCGGAAGGATGGGTGGGCCGCCCGCGTAATAGGGCGCGCTCGTTTCCTTCAGCAGGTCCCAGTATTCGAGGTTGACCGTGACGATCAGCGCCAGCCGCTTGCCGTCCGGCCAGCGCAGCTTGCCGCGCATGGGCATGGGCACGAAGGGATAGCGCATGGGTCGCCTTGTCCTCTCTTCGCCGATTACCGTCGCGGCCGCGGCTCCTTGCCGCTTGATGACCGCGTCGATCCCGGTCATGGTTGTCCGGACAACTCCATGATGACCGGCCCGCGCGGCCTGTCAAGGAAGCCTCGGCGGACAGTCCAGATGAAGAGCAGAATCCTGATCGTCGGCGCTGGCCCCGTCGGGCTCGTGGCCGCCTCCCTGCTGGTCGACGCCGGCATCCCCGTGACGCTCGTGGAAGCGGCCCAGGACCTGCCCCGCGACCTGCGCGCCTCGACCTTCCACCCGCCGACGCTGGACATGCTCGAGCGCTTCGGCGTCGTCGACAGCATGATCGCGCAGGGCCTCATCTGCCCGACCTGGCAGTTCCGCGACCGCACCGACGGCGTCGTCGCCACCTTCGAGCTGGAGCGGCTGGGCAGCGAGACGAACCACCCCTACCGCCTGCAGTGCGAGCAGTGGCGCCTCGGCGAAATGCTGCACGAGCGCCTGACGGGCAACGGCCTGGCGAGCATCCGCTTCGGCACGAAGGCCACCGCCGTCCGCCAGACCGAGAGCGGGGTCGAGCTCGACGTGGTCAACCCCGACGGATCGTCCGAGACGCTGGCCGGCCTCTTCTGCATCGGGGCCGACGGCATCGGCAGCGTCGTTCGCAAGGCGATGGGGGCGGCGTTCGACGGGCTCACCATCCCCGAGATCTTCCTGACGCTCTCGACCACCTACGATTTCCGCGAGGCGATGCCCGACATCGCCAACATCTCCTACATTTCCGATCCGACCGAATGGTTCGTGCTCATCCGCACGGCCCGGGTGTGGCGTGCGCTGTTCCCGGTCGACCCGTCGCTGTCCGACGCGGACGTCACCTCGCCGGAACGCGGCGAGCGGCTGCTGCAGGGGGCGGCGAAGCGGTCCGTGCCCTACGAGGTGCAGCACCGCACCGCCTATCGTGTCCATGAGCGCGTCGCGTCCAGCTATGTCGCTGGCCGCCTGCTGATCGCCGGCGATGCGGCGCATGTGAACAATCCGCTCGGCGGCATGGGCCTCAACGGCGGGATCCACGACGCCTTCAACCTGTCGGAGAAGCTGATCAAGGTGATGCAGGGCGCGCCGATCGAGATTCTCGGCCGATACGAGCGCCAGCGCCGCAAGGTGGCGCTCGACGTGGTGCAGCAGACGACCCTGCGCAACCGCGCCATCCTCAACACCCGCGAGCCCGCCGCCCGCCAGGCCTACTACGACGACTTGCGCCGCACGGTCGCCGACGCCGATGCGCACAAGGCCTACCTGATGCGCACGTCGATGATCCAGTCGCTGCGCGACGTGAGCGCGATCGACTAGACATCCGCTCCGGTCGTCAGCCGGTCCTGCCGTCGCAGCCGCAGAACAGCGGCCTGAACCGGCCGCCGAGGCGCTTCACCCGCATGCCGGGTGCCCGCAGATGCGCGGGGATCACGACCACGTCCTCGCCGGCGGCGCGCTCCAGCAGGCCGGTGCGCGTGGCCGCGGCCTGGGCGGGGTCGCTGCAGAAGGCGCTCGACCAGTCCGGCCGCAGCACCTGCACCGGACTGTGGATGGCATCGCCGCAGACGACGAGATGCGTGCCCTCCGCCGTCGCGACGTCGAGCCCCACCTGTCCCGGCGTATGGCCGGGCAGGGGCAGGATCTGCGCCATCCCGGAGACCGCGTGGCCCGCCTCCACCGGATCCGCCTGCCCCGATTCGAGCACCGGAAGGACGCTGTCGGCGAAGGAGCCGTGGTTCACGGACGGGTCGCGCGCCGCCTCGGCCGTCCAGTGATCGAGGTCCGCCCGCCCCATGACATAGCGTGCGTTCGGGAAGGTCGGCACCCAGCGCCCGTCCTGCAGCTTCGTGTTCCAGCCGATGTGGTCGACATGCAGGTGCGTGCAGAGCACCACGTCGACATCCTCCGGCCGGCAGCCGGCCGCGGCGAGGTTGGCGATGTAGCCCGAGGCCGCGCGGCGGTCCCATTCGGCCCGCCGGGGGCGCGGCTTCATCTCGCCGACGCAGGTGTCGACCAGGATCGTCAGCCCGCCGGCACGGACCACGTGGCTTTGCACCGCCAGCAGGATGTCACGGGTTTCGAGGTCCACGTGCCCGGCGAGGAGCTCTCGCTCGGCCTCCAGCACATGCTGCTCCGCCTGCGGGAAGATGAAGTCGACCGGGAGACGGAACGGGTCCATGTCGATGACGCGATGCACCGTCACGCCACCGATGGAGAGGTCGGGCGCCGCGGTCGCGATCATCGGGGCGCCGGCTCAGTGGTCCGACAGCAGGCGGCCGAAGCCGTCCATGCGATCCTCGATCCCGTTGGCGCGCAGCGCGTGCCAGTAGGTCGCGGTGTTGATGGCGATCACCGGCTTGCCGAGCCACAGTTCAGCGGCCGCCGCGAGCCGCACCATCGAGAGGTTCGTGCCCACCTGCACGATGGCGTCGACGTCGTCACCGTCGAGCTGGCGCAAAGCGTCGCGCAGCCGCACGTCGTCGACCTCGGCGATCGCCGTCCACGAGCGGCACTGCAGGGCGATGTCGCGCACCGTCTCGAAGCCCATGTCGCCGAAATAGCGGGCGACCTCGGTGTTCATCACCGGCCAGTAGGGCGACAGCACGGCGATGCGCCGCACGCCGCCATAGGCTCGCAGCGCTGCGCTGCAGGCGTGGCTGCCGACCGAGATCTTCACCCCGGCCTCGTCCTCGACCTTGCGGACAAAGGCGTCCGCGCCCTTCGCCCCGTCGAAGAAGGTCACGGCGGACATGCCCATCACGAGATAGTCCGGGGCGCAGGTCATGACGCTGCGGACCGCGTCGATCACGTTGGAGGCGATGGTCTCGGCGCCGGCGCGGAAGCTCTCGTTGCTCACCGCATTGGCGTTCGGCGTGTAGATCCGGCTGTAGTGGTTGGTGACGCCGTACGGCCGCATGTCGTCGAAGTCAGGCTGCACGATGGTGTTGGTGGAAGGCCCGAGCACGCCGAATTTCCGGCGGAAGCCCTGATGGTCGACCATGATCGTCACTCCCCGTCTGATCAGCGCGCGGCGGTGGCGGCCAGGACCTCGTCGGCCGTCATCAGGTCCGCGTATTTCTGGCCCATGTCGAACAGGTTCGCCTCGTGCGGACCGATGGCCCTGTCGCCGACGCAATCCGTGACGACGACGGTCCGCATGTTGTGCGAGACCGCGTCCACCACCGTCGCCCGCACGCACCCGGAGGTGGTGCACCCCGTCACCAGCAGCGTGTCGACCCGGTGCCAGGCCAGCCAGCCGGCGAACTCGGTGCCGAAGAACGCCGAGGCCTGGCGCTTGCGCACCACCAGTTCGCCCGGCGCGGGCTTCAGTTCGTCGACGATCTGGCTGAGCGGGCTCGTCTCGGTCAGCTTGAGAAGCCCAGGCGCCTTGCGCGCGAAGGCGCCGGCATCGGACCCATCGTCCGCATAGACCACGCGGGTATGGGCGACGGGCCACTTCCGCGCCCGGGCCTGCGCCAGAAGCCCCACCGTCCTGGCGATGGCGTCGCCGATGTTGCCGCCGCCGAAATGGGCGGGGTCGGTGAAACCCACCACGAAATCGACCACGACGAGGGCCGGCTGCGCGCCGATTCCCACGCTGCCGGCGAAGCCCTGGCGCTTGTAGATATCCAGTTCGCTCATGTCCGCGATCCGCGACGGAAAAAATGCCATCGACAGGCTTGCACAGAAAATCTGTCCGGACAAATTCTCCGTGGCGCCGTCCACACGATGGCCCAATTCATCGCCCCGCCGCCCTGCGGACCGACCCTGAGCCCCCCGCCTGAACCTCTCCCCGTCGTCCCCGGCGGCGCGCAGCGCCGGGAAGGGGACCCAGGGCCGC
>CAZJCW010000031.1:0-24824 GCA_964544365.1 uncultured Alsobacter sp. | reverse complement strand
CGACGCGCTTGCGCATCTGGTGGCGGCGGCCGTCCCAGGCGTTGAAGTCGCCGACGACGGAGACCCGGCGGGCGTGCGGTGCCCAGACGGCGAAGTGCACGCCCTCGACGCCCTCGTGTCGCAGGGGATGCGCGCCCAGCCTGCCGTAGAGCGCGCGATGCGTGCCCTCCACGAGGAGGTAGTCGTCGGTCTGGCCAAGGACCGGGCCGAACGCGTACGGATCGACGATCTCCCACGTTCCGCCGGCGTTTGCGGCGCGCAGCCGATAGCGACCACGATCCGCGAGGGCCGTGACGACGCCCTCGAAGAACCCGTCGGAATGCCGACGCAGGAGTTCAACCGCGGCAGAGCCGTCGACGGGGACGGCGGACAGCGTCTCCGCCCCGGGAACGAACGCGCGGACCACGGGCCCGGCCGGCGTATCGTGCAGGCCCAGGACCGCAAAGGCATCGGCGTGCCGTGCCTCGACGATGGCGGCGACGTCCTCGTCCGATGCACGGTCCGTCGCCTGTACCATGACCTCAGCCGTTCGGCCTGACGGGCACCGACCAGATGTCGGCGGCATATTCGGCGATGGCGCGGTCCGACGAGAACCAGCCCATGTTCGCCGTGTTGAGGATTGCCGTCCGCCACCAGCGGGCCGGATCCGCCCACAGTCTATCGACGTCGCGCTGGCGCGCCCAGTAGGCTTCGAAGTCCGCCGCGACCATGAAATGGTCATGGTAGGTCACGGCATCGACGATGCCGGCGTAGCGCCGGGGATCATCGGGCGAGAACACGCCCGAGCCGACGGCCTCCAGCACCTGCGCGAGCACGGGCGATGCCTTGACCACCTCCGTCATGTCGATGCCATGCCGGCGGCGTGCCTCGACCTCCTCCGCCGTGAGGCCGAAGATGAAGATGTTCTCGTCGCCGACGCGCTCGCGGATCTCCACGTTTGCGCCGTCCAGCGTGCCGATGGTCAGCGCGCCATTGAGCGCGAGCTTCATGTTGCCCGTGCCGGATGCCTCCATGCCGGCCGTCGAGATCTGCTCGGACAGGTCCGCGGCCGGGATGATCGCCTCGGCCGTGCTGACGTTGTAGTTCGGCAGGAACACGACCTTGAGCAGGCCGCGCACCGTGGGATCGCCATTGACCACCCGCGCCACGTCGTTGGCGAGCTTGATGATCAGCTTGGCCTGATGGTAGCTCGCCGCCGCCTTGCCGGCGAAGATCTTGACGCGCGGTGCCCAGCCCGCGGACGGGCGGGCACGGATGGCGTCATAGAGGGCGACCGTCTCGAGGATGTTGAGCAGCTGGCGCTTGTACTCGTGGATGCGCTTAATCTGGACGTCGAACAGGGCCGCGGGGTCAATGCGAACCCCCACCCTCTCGGCCACGAGGCGGGCGAGCGCCTCCTTCTTCGCCCGTCGGACGGCGGCGAACCGCTCGCGGACGCCGGCATCGTCACAGAAGGCCGCGAACGCCCGCAGGTCGGACGGGTCGTCCAGGATCCGCGGTCCGGCCGTCTCGACGAGCAGCGCGGTGAGCCCGGGATTGGCCTCGAACAGCCAGCGCCGGAAGGTGATGCCGTTCGTCTTGTTGACGATCCGGCCGGGATAGAGCCGGTCGAGGCCGGAGAACAGCGTCTGTCGCAGCAGGTCGGTGTGCAGCGCCGAGACGCCGTTGATGCGATGGGACCCGACAAAGGCCAGATGGCCCATGCGGACGTGCCGACCATGCGCCTCGTCGATCAGTGACATGGCCGAGGCGAAGCCATCGTCCCCGCCATTGCGGCGCAGCCGGTCGAGGTGCAGCGCGTTGATCTGGTAGATGATCTGCATCTGCCGCGGCAGCAGGCGCTCCATCAGGGGCACCGGCCAGCTTTCGAGCGCCTCCGGCAGCAGGGTGTGGTTGGTGTAGGAGAGCGTCGCCGTGGTGATTTCCCACGCGTCCTCCCACGCCAGCCCGTGGAGGTCGACGAGGATGCGCATCAGTTCCGCGACGGCGATCGAGGGGTGCGTATCGTTGAGCTGGATGGCCACCTTGTCGGGCAGAAGGCGGATCTCGCCGTGCTGGCGAACGTGCCGGCGCACGAGATCCTGCAGCGAGGCGGAGACGAAGAAATACTCCTGGCGGAGCCTCAGTTCCTGGCCGGCGGGCGTTGCGTCGCTCGGATAGAGGACCTTCGAGATCGCTTCGGCACGCACCCGGTCAGCCAGCGCGCCGACATGGTCGCCCTGGTTGAAGGCGTCGAGGCGCAGGGCGTCCGGCGCGCGGGCCGACCAGAGCCGAAGCGTGTTCACGTGCCTGCCGCGCCAGCCCGGGACAGGGGTGTCGTAGGCGACTGCCTGGATCGTCTCGGCCGGCTTCCACGCCTGCCGGATCGTTCCGTCCTCGTCCTCGGTGGTCTCGACGAGGCCGCCGAAGCCGACGGGATAGTCGACCTCTGGCCGCTCGAACTCCCAGGGATTGCCGAAGGACAGCCAGGTTTCCGGAAACTCCTGCTGCCAGCCGTCCTTGATGCCCTGTCGGAACAGGCCGTGATCGTAGCGAATGCCGTAGCCGTAGGCGGCGACGGACAGCGTCGCCATGCTCTCCATGAAGCACGCGGCGAGACGGCCGAGGCCGCCATTGCCGAGCGCGGCGTCCGGCTCGATCTGACGCAGGTCCTCCAGATCGACGCCGAGGCCGGCCAGGGCGTCGCGCACCGGGGCGGTGAGGTTCATCTGCGTCAGCGCGTCGGCGAGCAGGCGACCGATGAGGAACTCCAGCGAGAGGTAGTACACCCGCTTCGACTTCGCGGCGTAGGTGGCCTGCGTGGAGGCCATCCAGCGTTCCACGATCCGATCGCGGACGGCCAGGACCGTGGCGACGAACCAGTCGCGGCGGCTGGCGACGACGGGGTTCTTCCCGACCGCATAGGTCAGCTTGGCGAGGATGGCGTCCCGCACGACGTCGGAATCGATCTCCGGAAGCGGCGCCGGACCGGGGCCGGACAAGGGAGGCTTCTGCTGGAGAGTCATGCAAACCTCGCGTCGATCCGGCAGGCCGCCGGCGGATAACGCCGGCCGGAGATCGGAGCGTCCCACCGACCTGACGAAAGTTCAACGCATCACGACCTCCTGTCAATAATTAAATCCACTGGAATTATTTATTGACCGCCGACGGGCCTCACGGCACTGTGGCGACCGCAGCCAGGACCGATCATGGACGCTCCGCACGACAGCACGGCCTTCAGCGACCTGCCCCGCGCCGAGCGGGGCAGCCGGGGGTCGAACCAGGCCGGCGTGAGGCTTTACAACGAGCGCCTGGTCCTTTCGCTGGTCCGACGCCACGGCCCGCTGCCCAAGGCCGAGATCGCGCGGCTCACGGGCCTTTCGGCGATGACCACGACCACCATCATGAACCGCCTCGAGGCGGACGGCCTGCTGATCCGCCGGGAGAAGACGCGCGGGCGCGTCGGCCAGCCGTCCATCCCCTACGGGCTCAATCCCGACGGCGCGTTCGCGCTGGGGCTGAAGGTGGGACGCCGAAGCTCGGACCTGATGCTGGTCGACTTTTCGGGCCGCGTTCGCGCCTGTGAGCGGATGGCCCACAGCTATCCGGACCCCGACCGGGTGGTCGGCTGGTTCGGCACGGCGCGACAGGCGGTGATTACCGCGCTTCCCGCCGGGCTGGAGACACGCATCGTCGGCGCGGGGATCGCTGCGCCGTTCGAGCTGTGGAACTGGGACGACGAGATGGAGGCGTCGCCCCGGATCATGGCCGCCTGGCGCGGATGCGACCTGCGAGCCGAAATCGCCCGACGCAGCGGGTTGCCCACGTTCCAGTGCAACGACGCCACCGCCGCATGCGCGGCCGAACTGATGATCGGCAACGGCGCACGCCACCGCGACTTCGTGTACTGTTTTCTCGGCTCGTTCGTCGGCGGCGGGCTGGTGCTCAACCACACGCTCTATCCGGGGCGGACGGGCAATGCCGGCGCGATCGGCTCGATGCCGGTGGCGAAGCTCGCGCCCGACGGGGCCATCGTCCGTCCGCAACTCATCCGTCAGGCATCGCTCTATCTCCTGGAGCAGCGTCTGCGGGAGGCCGGACGTGATCCTTCGGCCGTCTGGAAGACCCCGTATCGGTGGGACGACCTCGGACCGATGCTGGAAACGTGGATCGAGAACACCGCCGCCGCGCTGGCACCGGCGCTGGTCGCCTGCACGGCCGTCATCGACGTCGAGGCGATCATCATCGACGGCGCCTGCCCGACGGACGTGCGGCGACGGATCGTCGCGCGCGTCGCGGATCAGGCCGCTGCGCTGGACCGGCGCGGCCTGTCGCCCGTTCGGTTCGTGGAAGGTTCCGTCGGCCACGACGCGCGCGCCGTCGGAGCCGCGATGCTGCCGCTGATGGCCGGCTTCGCGCCGGACCGCGAAGTGCTGTTCAAGGAAGGGGACGGACGGTCATGATCCTGGTGTGCGGCGAGGCGCTCGTCGACGTGTTCGTCGGCGATCCGGAGCCCGCGACGGCGACGCGGCTGCCGGCCGAGATCGTCGCAGGCGGGTCGCCCTTCAACGTGGCGCTCGGCCTCGCACGGCTGGGGACGCCGGCGGCCTTCCTCGGCGGCGTATCGTCGGACCGCTTCGGCGAACTGCTGCGCGGCATCCTGGCGCGCGAGGGCGTCGACCTCTCCCTGGCCCCGGTAAAGGCGAACCCGACGACGATGAGCATCGTCGCCCGCGGCGCGGACGGCCATCCGCGCTATGCCTTCTACGGCGAGAACGCGGCGGACCGCGTCTTTTCCGCCCTCGACCTGCCGACCGTGCTTCCCGACGACGTGTCGTGCATCACGATGGGCTCGTACACGCTCGCCGTCGAGCCGGTCGGCGAGGCCTACCTCACCCTGGCCCAGCGGGAGGCCGGGCGGCGGGTCGTCAGCATCGACCCGAACCTGCGGCCGAGCATCATCGGCGACCTCGCCCGCTGGGCGACGCGGTTCGACCGGTTCGCGGCCACGGCCTCCATCGTGAAGTCCAGCGACGAGGACATCGCCATCGCCTATGGCGGCAGACTTTCGATCAGCGAAGCGGCAGCACGCTGGCAGCAGGCGGGAGCCGGCCTGGTCGTCGTCACGCGCGGCGCGCAGGGCGCGGTCGCCTTCCCCCGCGACGGGCTTGCGCTCGAGGTCCCGGGACACCGGGTCGATGTGGTCGATACGGTCGGAGCCGGCGACACCTTCCACGCCGCGCTGCTCGCGCATCTCGACCGGTCCGGATCCCTGGCGGCCGGCACCCTGGTCGACCTGCCTCGCGAAAGGCTCGGCGAGGCCCTCGCCTACGCGGCCGCCGCAGCCGCGATCACGTGTTCGCGGCGTGGCGCCGACCTCCCCCGCGCCGCGGAAGTGGCCGCCGCTCTCGACCGGAAGGACCGCCCATGAGCTCGCGCATCATCACCGTCGAACCCTTCGACATGGTCGTCTTCGGCGCGACCGGCGACCTGTCCGCCCGCAAGCTGATCCCTGCCCTGTACCGTCGCGATGTCGCCGGCCAGATCCCGCTTGAAGCCCGCATCATCGGCGTGTCGCGCCGGCTGCCGTCGGAAGGCTCCTTCGAGGCCTCGGTGCGGTCGAGCCTCGCCCAGCATGTTCCGCCGGAGGAGCTGACCGACGACCATATCGCGCGGTTCATGGCGCGCCTGTCCTTCGTCACGCTCGACGCCACCGGCGATGCGGGATGGCCGGACCTCGCGGCGCTGCTGGCCCAGCATCCGACGCGCATCCGCGCCTTCTACCTCGCGGTCGGTCCGGATCTCTTCGGCGCCATCTGCGAGCGCATCGGCCGGCACGGCCTCGTCACGCCGGAGACCCGCGTGGTGGTCGAGAAGCCCGTGGGCAAGGACGGGGCCAGCGCGCGGGCGGTGAACGACGCCGTGGGGCGTGTGTTCGGCGAGCGCCAGATTTTCCGCATCGACCACTATCTCGGCAAGGAGACGGTGCAGAACCTGATGGCGCTGCGCTTCGCCAACGCGCTGTTCGAACCGGTCTGGAACGCCGCGCACATAGACCACGTGCAGATCACCGTGGCCGAAACCCTGGGTGTGCAGGGACGCGCGGGCTATTACGACACCTCCGGCGCGCTGCGGGACATGGTGCAGAACCACATGCTCCAGTTGCTCTGCCTCGTCGCCATGGAGCCGCCGACCTCGCTCGACGCCGATGCCGTGCGGGACGAGAAACTGAAGGTGCTGAAGTCGCTCAAGCCGATCTCCCTGGCAGGGGCCGAACACCTGACGGTGCGGGGCCAGTATCGTGCCGGGGCGTCCGCCGGCGGGGCGGTCCGCGGCTATCTCGATGAACTCGAGCGCGACGACAGCACGACCGAGACGTTCGTGGCGATCAAGGCGGAGGTCGAGAACTGGCGCTGGGCGGGCGTGCCCTTCTACCTGCGCACCGGCAAGCGGCTGGCGACGCGTCTGTCGGAGATCGCGGTGTCGTTCCGGCCGATCCCCTACTCGATCTTTCCGTCCTCGGCCGGCGCCGTGCACAGCAACCGGCTCGTCATGCGTCTGCAGCCCGACGAGGGCGTCAGGCTGTGGCTGATGATCAAGGATCCTGGCCCCGGCGGCATGCGGCTGCAGCATGTGCCGCTCGACATGACCTTCGCCGACGCCTTCGGCGTGAAGGCCCCGGACGCCTATGAGCGCCTTCTGATGGATGTCGTTCGCGGCACGCAAACGCTGTTCATGCGTCGTGACGAGGTCGACGCCGCCTGGGCATGGGTGGACCCGATCCTCGATGCGTGGAAGGCGTCGAGCCAGGCACCCAAGCCCTACACCGCCGGAACGTGGGGCCCTTCCGCCGCGGTCGCCCTGATCGAGCGCGACGGGCGGACGTGGCAGGACGACGGCTACTGAAGCCGCCGGTCACGGGCCGAACGAGCAAGGCCGAACGAGCGCAGGACGTCCCGTCCGAGGGCGTCGCAGGCAGATGCAGGAGCACGCGATGACGATCCATTCCACCATCGACGCCGTGACGCAGCGCATCGTCGCGCGCAGCAGGCCGACGCGCACGCTCTACCTCGACCGCATCGCACGGGCCGCGCAGAACCAGCCGGCACGCAAGCGCCTCGGCTGCGCGAACCTGGCGCACGGCTTCGCGGCCTGCGGCACCACCGACAAGGCGCGACTGCGCGGCGGCGAAACGCCCAACATCGGCATCGTGACGGCCTACAACGACATGCTGTCGGCACACCAGCCGCTGGAACGCTTTCCCGAGCTCATCCGCGAGGCGGCGCGGGCCGCCGGCGCGACGGCGCAGGTCGCGGGAGGCGTCCCGGCGATGTGCGACGGGGTCACGCAGGGCGAGGCCGGGATGGAACTGTCGCTGTTCTCGCGCGACGTCATCGCTCTCGCCACGGGCGTCGCCCTGTCACACCAGATGTTCGACGCGGCGCTTTATCTCGGCGTCTGCGACAAGATCGTGCCCGGCTTGATCATCGGCGCCCTCGCCTTCGGCCATCTTCCGGCGATCTTCGTGCCGGCGGGTCCCATGCCGTCCGGCCTGCCGAACGACGAGAAGGCGAAGATCCGCCAGCTCTATGCAGAGGGAAAGGTGGGGCGCGATGCGCTGCTGGAAGCCGAGGCCCAGTCCTATCACGGGCCGGGCACCTGCACGTTCTACGGCACCGCGAACACCAACCAGATGATCATGGAGATCATGGGCCTGCACCTGCCCGGATCCTCGTTCGTCAACCCGAACACGCCCTTGCGCGACGCGCTGACCGGCGCGGCGACGCGGCGGGTGCTGGAGATCACCGCGCAGGGCAACGCCTACACGCCGATCGGCCGGATCTTCGATGAGAAGGCCGTCGTCAATGGCATCGTCGGCCTGCACGCCACGGGCGGCTCGACGAACCACACCATCCACCTCATCGCCATGGCCGCCGCAGCCGGGATCGCCATCACCTGGGACGATTTCTCGGACCTCGCCGCGGTCGTGCCGCTGCTGGCGCGCATCTACCCCAACGGCAAGGCCGACGTGAACCACTTCCAGGCGGCAGGCGGCATGGGTTTCCTGATCCGCGAGCTCCTCGGCGCGGGCCTGCTGCACAGGGACGTGACGACGGTGTGGGGCACCGGGCTCGACGGCTACCTCGTCGAACCGGCGCTCGGTGCTGACGGCGAAGTCGCCTGGCGCGAGGCGGCAACCGCGTCCGGCGACACGGCCGTGCTGCGAGGGGTCGGCGAACCCTTCCAGGCGACCGGCGGCCTGCGGCTGCTGGACGGTCCTCTCGGCCGCGCGGTGATCAAGACCTCCGCCGTGGCGGCGGAACGGCACGTCATCGAGGCCCCGGCGAGGGTTTTCCATTCGCAGGAGGAACTTCAGGCCGCGTTCAAGGCCGGCACCCTCGCCGGCGACTTCGTGGCGGTGGTCAGGTTCCAGGGCCCCAAGGCGAACGGCATGCCGGAGCTGCACAAGCTCATGCCGCCGCTCGGCGTCCTGCAGGACCGGGGGCAGCGCGTCGCCCTCGTGACGGACGGGCGTCTTTCCGGCGCGTCGGGCAAGGTGCCGGCGGCAATCCATGTCACGCCCGAGGCCGCCGATGGCGGGGCCATCGCCCTCGTCCGCGACGGCGACATCGTTCGCGTCGATGCCGTCGGTGGTCGCCTCGACGTCCTCGTCGATCCGGCGGCATGGGCGGCACGGACGCCGGCGGCGGCCGACCTGTCGGGCTCGCACGTGGATTGTGGTCGGGAGCTGTTTTCCGTATTCCGGATGGCGGCCGGCCGGGCCGATGCCGGCGCGTCGGTGTTCGGCGTGACGGCATGATGCGGGAGATGGCGATGGGTTCGGCGACCGAGACGAGCGGCCATGCATGGGACGCCCTGGAGCGCCATCGCGCCGCGCAGGTCAAGGCCGGCACGCGCATCGGCGGGCTCTTCGATGTCGACCCGGCCCGTTTCGCGCGGTTCTCGGCCCGGCAGGACGATCTGCTGCTGGACATCTCCAAGACCAGCCTCGACGACGAGGCCATAAGGCTCCTGCTGGAGCTTGCGCGGGCGACCGGCGTCGAGCGCAAGCGCGATGCCATGTTCGCGGGCGAGAAGATCAACCGGACGGAAGGCCGGGCGGTTCTCCACGTCGCCCTGCGCAACGACCCGGATCGACCGATCGTCGTCGACGGTCGCGACGTCATGCCGGACGTGGCAGCGACCCTCGAGAGGCTGTGCGCCTTCGCGGAGGGCGTTCGCCTCGGACGGATCGGACCGGGCGCGGGCCGCCGGTTCACCGACGTCGTCAACATCGGCATCGGCGGGTCCGACCTCGGCCCCGCCATGGCGACCCTTGCGCTCGCCCCCTACCACGACGGACCGCGCTGCCACTTCGTCTCGAACGTCGACGGCGCGCATCTCACCGATACGCTGCGGACACTGGATCCGGCGACCACGCTTGTGATCGTCGCGTCGAAGACCTTCACGACCATCGAAACGATGACCAACGCCGCGTCGGCCCGCGGCTGGATCGTCGACGCGCTGGGCGAACAGGCCGTCGGGCACCATTTCGCCGCCGTCTCGACGGCGCTGGACAAGGTCGCGGCCTTCGGGATCGCCGGCGAGCGCGTGTTCGGCTTCTGGGACTGGGTCGGCGGGCGCTACTCGGTCTGGTCGGCAGTCGGCCTGCCGCTGCTGATCGCCATCGGGCCGGAGAACTTCCGGCGCTTCCTCGCCGGCGCCCACGCCATGGACCGCCACTTCGTCGAGGCTCCGCTGCGAGACAACCTGCCGGTGCTGCTGGGCCTCGCCGGCCTGTGGCACCGCAACGTCTGCGGATACGGCTCCCGGGCGATCCTGCCCTACGAGCAGCGGCTGGCGCGCTTTCCCGCCTATCTGCAGCAACTGGACATGGAATCGAACGGCAAGACCATGACGCTCGACGGGAGTCCGACCGCGCGGGCGAGTGGACCGATCGTGTGGGGCGAGCCGGGGACGAACGGGCAGCACGCCTTCTACCAGCTCATCCACCAGGGCTCGGACGTCATCCCCTGCGAGTTCCTCGTCGGCGCGCAGGGGCACGAACCCGGCCTTGCGCATCACCATGCGCTGCTCGTCGCCAATTGCCTCGCACAGTCCCAGGCCTTGATGACGGGCCGGACGCTCGAGGAGGCCCGCGCCCAGCTTCTCGCATCGGGACGCAGCCCAGGGGACGCGGACGCCGTCGCGCCCCATCGCGTGTTTCCCGGCGATCGGCCGTCGCTGACGATCGCCTACCGGACCCTCGATCCCTTCACGCTCGGACGCCTGATCGCGCTCTACGAGCACCGGGTGTTCGTCGAAGCCGCCGTGTGGTCGATCAACGCCTTCGACCAGTGGGGCGTGGAACTCGGGAAGGAGCTCGCGGGAGCGCTTCTGCCGGTCGTCGAGGGCCGGCCCGCATCCGCCGCCATCGATCCGTCAACCGCGGGTCTCGTCGCCCACCTTCGCGGCCTTGCCGCCCGCTGACCGCCGAACGGGAAAAAGGGACGGCACGCTCCGGATCATGTCCGCAAGGACCTGTTCCTCGACAAGGGTCGAGGCCTCGGCGGGCGTGAACCAGTGCCGGAGGCGCTGGCGCTTCTCGGGCCATCGTGCGAGTTCGGCATCGACGCGGAACAGGAAGACGTCGACGGTGCACAGCATGCGGTGGCGGCGGTACTGCTTCCAGTAGCTGTAGCCGCCGATGCAGGGGCCGATGATCCGGCCGCGCAGTCCAGCCTCCTCGAAGGCCTCGGTCGCTGCGGCCTGCTCCCGCGACCGCCCCGGCATGGGCCAGCCCTTGGGGATGACCCAGCGGCCCGTGTCACGCGACGTCACGAGCATGACGACGGGCCGACCGTCCCGCAGGCCGACCGGAAGCGCTCCGAATTGCATCCCGTCCGCCGGCTTTCTCGACACGGCTTTTCGTCCCTGCTTCGACGGCGATTCGTGCATCGCCAGTGTCACGATGCGGCGCAGCTCCATGCGATGTCACGCCGAAAATCGTCACTGAAGCGTCACGGAGCGACGCGGCACGGCCGCAGTTTCCGACGCGTCGGGTCCAGGTTCCGGTTACCGCCCCGGGATGAACCGGCGGGATGGCGCCCCTGGCCTCGCGCACCCCGGATGCCGCGCGGGAGCGGTGGGAAAAGACGCCGTGGGACTGCAGGACAAAAAAGGCCGGACGAGCTGGACTGCCCGATCCGGCCGTAAACAGTTGTTCATGTCGGACGCGTCGGGACCGACGCGACCAGAGCGGGCGTCAGAGCGGGCGCAGGTCCACGGCGCTCGTCTTGCCGTTGCGGCCCGTCTCCAGCTCATAGGAGATTTTCTGCCTCTCCTTGAGTTCGCGCAGCCCAGCCCTGTTCAACGCACTGATGTGCACGAAGACATCCGGCCCGCCGGCGTCCGGCTGGATGAAGCCGTACCCCTTCTCGCTGTTGAACCACTTCACAGTCCCAGTCGGCATCTCGAAATCCTGGTCGTCCTAGTCGCGGCACCGGCGCCGCAAACATGACGCTTGCACGGAGCGTCGCAGGTTGCAATGAAGCTCATCGTTGGCTTCGCGTCGGGCGGCCCCCGTCTTGCGACCCCGTTTGGATCCGAATGGAACCGAAAAAGCGCGTGTGGTCGACTGGCAAAGCCTGGATGGGCTTTGGACGGTCGGCTTTTCCGCGTCGAAATTTTCTCGTTTTGACAGAAGCTTAACCGCAGTGGCGGGCTCCTCGCCCGAACCCCGGATAGCGGCAGCAAACCGACTGCGGGCCGCAGCCTTGCGGCCATGATCCTTCAAAGGACGATGCAAGAAAAAATTTCGTGTGGCATGACCCTGAACACCCGCAAATGCGCGTGATCACCACCGCGGGATGGGAGGGGCGGCATGAAATCCATCGGGATCGCCATCATCGGCACCGGCTTCATGGGCCGATCGCATGCCATCGCCTATCGCGCGGCCGCGGGAATTCTCCCCGACCTGCCCCATCCGCGGCTCGTCGCGATTGCCGACATCGACCGGGCCGCGGCCTCCCGTGCGGCCTCCCAGTTCGGCTTCGAAAGGCATACCGACGACTGGCGCGACGTGCTGTCGGATCCGGCGATCGACGCTGTCGCCATCACGACGCCGAACGTCCTCCACAAGGAGATGGCGCTGGCCGCGCTGGCCGCCGGCAAGCACGTCCACTGCGAGAAGCCGCTGGCTCCGAACGCGGTCGATGCCCGTGCCATGGCCGAGGCCGCCGAAGCCGCCGGCGTCGTGACGCAGGTGGGCTTCAACTACCTGAAGAACCCGCTGCTGGGCATGGCGCGGGACATGATCGCCGCCGGCGAACTCGGGACGATCTACTCGTTCCGGGGGATCCACGCGGAAGGGTTCATGGCCGATCCGGACGTGCCCCACGGCTGGCGGCTGGACCCGTCCGGGGGCCCCGGTGCGCTGGGCGACATCGGCAGCCATGCCATCGCACTCGCCCGGTTCCTGCTCGGCCCGGTCGACGCCGTGTCGGCCGACCTCGAGACGGTCATCCGGGACCGCCCCGTCGCGCGTGGCGATCAACGGCGCAAGCCTGTCCTGGTCGACGACATCGCCCGCCTGACCCTTCGCTTTGCGCGGGGTTGCCGGGGCACGATCGAGGCCAACTGGGTTGCCACCGGCAGGACCATGCAGCTGGCCTTCGACATCCACGGCAGCCGCGGGGCGCTCAGCTTCACGCAGGAGCGCTTCAACGAACTGCTGTTCCATCGCACGGACGGGGATCGGCGCCACCCGGGCTATGTCCGGATCGAGGCGGGGCCGCAGCACGAGCCCTACGGCCATTTCTGCATCGCGCCGGGCCACCAGCTCGGCTTCAACGACCTGAAGACCATCGAGGTTGCGGACTTCCTGCGCGCCGTCGCAGGGGGGACCCGGACGGGCCCGGATTTCCGCGAAGCGCTGGCGGTTCAGGAGGTCATCGACGCGGCGCTCGTCTCGTCACGGGAGCGCCGGTGGGTCGACCTTGGCTGAACCCCGGTCGACGCCAGTGGCCGGCCGATCTGTCCGAAGCCCATCAGGCGTCGGCGACGTGGCGCCTGTACCACGCGTAGGTGGACGCGATGCCCTCGCGGAGCGGGATCGACGGTGTCCAGCCGAGGGCTGTGAGACGCGTCGTGTCCATCAGCTTGCGGGGCGTTCCGTCGGGCTTCGATGCATCGAACTGAAGAGGTGCCTGGAGCCCGACGACATCGGCCACCATCATCGCGAGCTCGGCGATCGTGACGTCTTCGCCGCAGCCGACATTGATGTGCTCCTCGGCGCTGTAGTGACGCAGGATGTGGACGAGGGCGTCGGCACAATCGTCGACGTGCAGGAACTCGCGCCGGACCTTGCCCGAGCCCCAGACGACGAGCGGCTCACCCGTCTGCCGGGCGCGGTCGGCCTTGCGCATCAGCGCAGGCAGGACATGGCTGGATTGAAGGTCGAAATTGTCCTCCGGGCCATAGAGGTTCGTCGGCATGGCGGAGACGAAATCGCAGCCGTGCTGCCGCCGGAAGGCCTGGCACAGCTTGATGCCCGCGATCTTGGCGACGGCGTACCATTCGTTCGTCGGCTCGAGCGGCCCGGTCAGCAGGGCGTCCTCGCGCAGGGGCTGGGGCGCCATCTTCGGATAGATGCAGCTCGACCCGAGAAAGAGCAGCTTCTGCACCCCGGCATCGACGCTGGCCTTGATGAGGTTCGCCTCGATCATCAGGTTGTCGTAGAGAAAGTCGGCCGGGAACGTGTCGTTGGCGAGGATGCCGCCCACCTTGGCCGCCGCGACGATGACGGCGTCCGGCTTCTCGCGCAGAACCCAGGCACGGGTCTGCGCCTGGTCACGGAGATCGATCTCGCCGCGCCCCGCCGTTAGGATCTCGCAGTTTTCCTTGGCGAGACGGCGCAACAGCGCAGCCCCGACCATGCCGCGATGGCCGGCGACGAAGATGCGCTTGCCCTCGATGGCGTACACGCTCATTCCCTCCCCGCCCGCCGCTGGCGACCCATGAGGGCCACGTCCTCGCCCACCATCTCCCGTACGAGCTGCTCGAAGCCGATTTCGTGGGTCCAGCCGAGAACGGTGCGCGCCTTGGTGGGATCGCCGATGAGCAGGTCGACCTCGGTGGGCCGGAAGTAGCGCGGATCGACCTCGACGAGAACGTCGCCGGTCGAAGCGTCCCTCCCCTTCTCGTCCACGCCGGCCCCGTGCCATTCCACCGTGCGGCCGACCTCGGCGAACGCGAGTTCGACGAACCTGCGCACGGTGTGCGTTTCGCCGGTCGCGAGGACGAAATCCGACGGCGTGTCCTGCTGGACGATCTGCCACATGCCGCGGACATAGTCGCGGGCATGGCCCCAGTCGCGCTTGCTGTCGAGATTGCCGAGATAGAGCCTGTCCTGCAGGCCATGGTGGATGGCCGCCACCGCGCGCGTGATCTTGCGCGTCACGAAGGTCTCGCCCCGGATCGGGCTCTCGTGGTTGAACAGGATGCCGTTCGACGCGTGCATGCCGTAGGCTTCACGGTAGTTCACGGTGATCCAGTAGGCATAGAGCTTCGCCGCCGCGTAAGGACTGCGCGGATAGAACGGCGTGGTCTCCTTCTGCGGGACCTCCTGCACGAGACCGTACAGTTCCGACGTCGACGCCTGGTAGAACCGCGTCCGCTCCGTCAGCTTGAGCAGGCGGATGGCCTCGAGCAGACGAAGCGTCCCGATGCCGTCCGCGTTCGCCGTGTACTCGGCCGTCTCGAAGCTCACCTGGACATGCGATTGCGCCGCGAGGTTGTAGATCTCGTCGGGCTGGGTCTCCTGCACGATCCTGATCAGGTTCGTGGCATCCGTCATGTCGCCGTAATGCAGGATGAAGCGGGGGTCCGGTTCGTGCGGATCCTGGTAGAGGTGCTCGATCCGCCCGGTATTGAAGGAAGACGATCGCCGCTTGATGCCATGGACGACATAGCCCTTCGCGAGCAGAAGCTCGGCGAGGTAGGCACCGTCCTGCCCCGTCACGCCGGTAATCAACGCAACCTTTGCCAACCGGTTCTTCCTTCTGTCGTCGGCCACGCTTCAGCCAGCCGGATCGCCCCGTCGTCTTTTCGGCCGGACGCGGCGGCTGCGTCAACACAAAGGCGCCAACGTGCCAACCACCCGTTAAGCGCAACGCACCTCGCCGCTTCCGGATGCAACCCGGAATTGGATCAAAAATTAAGCCGAAAGTGCTCACATCCCCCCGGGTTCAGAAGGATCACGGGATGCTCAGCACCCTCTTGCGCACGTCAGACCAGTCGTCACCGGAAGCCGTGAGGGTCGCGCTCGGCGCGATTCGGACGCATCTCGGCATGGAGGTCGCCTACATCTCGGAGTTCGTCGGCGACCGTTCGGTTTTCCGGGAGGTCGACGCTCCGGGGCTGGAGGCGATGATCAAGGTCGGAGACTCCCGCTCCCTCGACGACGTCTATTGCCGCCACATCCTGGCCGGCCGGCTGCCGGAGTTGATGGCCGACACGTCCGACTACGCGCTCGCGCAGTCGATGCCCATCACGAAGGCCGTCCCGATCGGCGCCCACATGAGCGTCCCGGTCCGCCGGAAGGACGGCAGCGTCCTCGGCATGTTCTGCTGCCTCAGCCCGCATGCGAACAAGTCCCTCAACGACCGTGACCTGCAGGTGATGCGGGCGTTCGCGGACATGGCGGCGGGTCAGCTTGCCGAGCGCATGGACGCGGAGCGCTCGGTCCGGAGCAAGATCGAGCGCATCGAGCGTGCCGTGGCCGAAGAGGCTTTCGGCTTCGTGCTCCAGCCGATCTTCGAGTTCGGGTCGGACCGGCCGTCAGGCTTCGAGATCCTGTCGCGCTTCACAAGCGATCCGACCCGCACGCCGGACGTCTGGTTCAACGAAGCCGCCGAAGTCGGGCTGGGCGAGGTGCTGGAGGTTGCGGTGATCCGCAAGGCGCTGGATCTCCTGCGCCAGATGCCCGACGACGTCTATGTCTCCCTGAATGCCTCGCCGCAGACCGTGATCGGCGGGGCGCTGGCGCCGTTGCTGGCGCAGGCGCCGCTGGCGCGGATCGTTCTGGAGATCACCGAGCATGCGCCGGTGCCCGACTACGCAGCCCTCGACGCCGCCCTCGCACCGCTGCGAAGCAGCGGAATGCGGCTGGCCATCGACGACGCGGGGGCGGGTTATTCCGGCTTGCAGCACATCGTCCGGCTGAAGCCCGACATGATCAAGCTCGACATGACCCTGACGCGCGGCATCAATGTCGACCCGGCGCGGCAGGCCCTGGCGTCGGCGCTGATCTTCTATGCGCAGATGACGCAGTGCGTCATCATTGCCGAAGGCGTCGAGACCCGCGACGAGCTCGACACGCTCCGGATGCTCGGCGTGCCCCGCGGGCAGGGCTATTTCCTCGGCCGTCCGGCGGGCCTGCCGGCGGTGCTGACCATGCTCGCGGAACGGCAGAAGCGCAGGGCCTGAGAGGGAGATCTCCGCTTCCTGCCACGGGCGTCTCGTTCGGAGCCGCTTCGCCAGGGGTGGCGCGGTCCCTCTTCGTTTCACGTTCCCCCGGATCGCCCGGTGTTCCCGGGTGCAGCCTCTCGACCACAATGTCGCGATTGCCGCCGGCGCCGCGGCAAATGCACCGCCCGGCTCCGATGAACCTCAATCGTGCCGTATTTGCCTGTGACCGGTTCGGCTATCTTTTACACGCGGGGGTTGAGTCGCTCCGGCTGAGAGGTGGGCCCGGTTTTGCGCAGGCTTTTTCCAGCAGTCATTTCCCTGCTCCTGCTCGGCCTGACCTTCTGGTTCATCGAAGGAGGGACGCTGGCATCGACGCTGCGGAGCGTCGATGGCTTGAGTTTGGTCGTCGCTTTTCTTCTAATTCTTCTGAATTTGGTCTTGGCCTATGTCCGGTTTCTTCTTTCGTTCAGGATCATCGGCTGTCGTTCGGTTCCGGCCGGAAGCCTGAGTGCCTTCTTTGCGGGCCAACTCGCCACGCTGCTTCCGTTCGGCCTGATCGGGCAAGCGGCCACCCGCTCGGCCATGCTGTCCCGCGCCGGGATATCGGCGGCGTCCGTGACGTTCCTGAGCCTCCTCGAACGTCTCGTGGCGCTCGGATCGCTCGGCCTCATCGCGATCATCGGCGTCGCCACGACCTTCGGGAGCCTGCAACTGGACCCGCACAACCTGGGCACCGGGCCGGCAGCGCTCTGGGTCGTGCTCGGGATCTGCGCGGTTGTGCCCCTGGTGTTCCTTTCGGCCAGGCACCGTGTGCCCTACGGCGTCCGCGACTTCCTCGCCTCGATCGAGTTCGGCCCGCTTCTCGCCGTCGCGGCGCTGTCCGTGATCGCGCATGGAGTCATGCTGTCCGCCTACTGGATCATTCTCAACGCATTCCAGCCCTCCCCGAGTGGTCCGGGCACCGTCGGCGCCCTTGCGATCGTCATGTTCGTCTCCGCCCTGCCGATCAGCTTCGCCGGGTGGGGATTGAGGGAGCTATCGGCGGTCCAGGCGCTTTCGGCGGTTGGCGTGCCGGAGCCTGTCGGCCTTGCGACGGGCCTGACGATCGGGCTCCTCTCCACCGTGGTGGTCGGCGTCTGCATCGTGGGCCTGATCCTGTCTGCCCGCGTGAAGGTCGATGATCAGCAGGTCCCGCGCACCGTCGCCCCGACCACGTCCATCGACGCGGCGTTCGTCACCGTGCTGGGACTGCTGGCGGCGAGCCTGCTGCCCTTCCAGATGCGCGTTCCGCTTCAGGGGCACGACATCGTCCTCAACCTTGCGGACCTCTTTGCCATGGCGCTTTTCGCGACACTGGCGACGCGGCAGACCATCCAACGCCCTGGCTGGCTGGTCATCGCGATCGGTCTGTTCTCGCTGGCTCTCGTGATCTCCCTGATCGTCGGCATGGTTCGTTTCGGACCCACGACGTGGGCACTTCTGAACCGCGGCGTCGGATGGGTGGTCATCCTGTCCTACCTCGCCGTCGGGACGGCGCTGCTGCGCGCGGGCGGGATCCGGCTCGTCACGGGCGTCGCGAGCGGCGCCGTCATGGCGATATCGCTGGTCTGCTGCATCCACCTCGCTGTCTTTCTCCTGCGCTACATCGTCATCGACATTCCAGAGGCCCTCAAGCCGACCGCCTTCTCGGGCTTCTCGTTCAACGCGAACGCCTTCGTTTTCCTCTGTGCCATGGGACTGCTGGCGTGGATGGCACTGCGGGCGCGCGCGGTGGACATGGAGGGCGACGGACCGAGCGTGATCCTCGCCATGCCGATTGCCATTTCGCTGGCGTTGTCGACATCGCGGACAGGCTTCGTGTTGGCCGCGGTCCTCGTCCTGGCGGCGCCGCTCGTGCACCGAAGACTGCTGGTTCCGGTCGCCACGCTCGTCGTGGCTGGAGTTGCCGCTCGCGCCGTCTTGCCCGTCATTCCCGTTCTCATCAGCCTCTTCTACGACGGCGACGTCACGACTGCGTATGTGCCCGGCCTCGGCGACCTCATCGTCAAGGAAAGCTCGGACCGGGAGCGCTGGGAATCGATCTCGGGCGGTCTCGCTCTGTTTGCCCAGCACCCCGTCCTGGGGGCTGGGCTCGGAGGCTTCATGCAATGGCGGCTCGACCAGAACCTTCCGTCCCTGGTGATCCACAGCGTGCCGGTCTGGGTTCTGGCCGACATGGGCCTGGTTGGAGCGGCCCTGATGCTCGGCGGCTTCGCCACGCTCGTCGTCGGGCTCTGGCGGTATCGCCGCTCACCCGTGGGCCGCTGCGGCCTGGTCGCGGCCCTTCTGTTTGCCTTGGGCGGACTGGTCCACGATTTCTTCTACCAACGGTCCTTCTGGTTCGCCCTCGGCCTTTTCGCGGCCTGGGTAACGGCGAACCGACCTGCCGCCGGCGAGGAGATTACGCGCAGCATCGCCGTTCCCTCACCGCTTGACGCGCGCGAACGGGTTGCGCATTAGAGCGGGGCATCCGAACCGAAAAGAGCAGTGCCCGTGAGCGAAACCGTCGAGGCGATCAACGCCTTCGTGAAGGCACAGGGCAACGTCACCGCCGGCGACGACCTCTTTTCCGATGACGTCGACCTGTTCGACTACGGCTACCTGGATTCCTTCGGGATCGTCGGCCTGATCGAGGCCGTTTCCCAGAAATTCGGGGTCGACCTCTCCGATGTCGATTTCTACGACGGCCATCGCACCATTCGATCCATAGCGGGGATCGTCGACCAGCGGCTGGGCAGGGCTTGACCGTGACGGTCCCTCCCAAGGATGACGGCCTTGTGCGCATGGTCGTGACATGCGATCCGGCCGGCTCCGATATCCGCCAGTGCCTCTACTCGGCTGCCTTCATCGTGCCCGGCGTGGTGGACGTCACGCTCGATGGCGACCGGTGGAGCTTCGCGCTGGAGCAGCCTGTCGACCCGTCGGCGCTCGACAACCGGATGCGCGCACTGGTCGTGCGGTTCGCTCAGCCGTCGGGTGAGCCCGTGTCGGTGTTCCGCCTCGACCCGGCTCCGGATTCGTCGTTTCCGGGATTGCCGACGGATCTCGCCGAGATCGAGAGAATTTCACAGGGACTGGACGTCTGGTCCGGCCATCTCGCCCGCATGGTGCGGTTTCTCGACGATGCCATCCTCCGGCGCTTCGTCCCGGCGTTCAAGCCGCATGAGGAAACGTATCCGAACGTGATCCCGGTGGAGAGCCTGTGGCGGGCCAACCATCTGTCGGGCTTTCCGGAGCACCTTCACTTCGTCTCGCACCTCGAATCCGACGTCGAGCACCTGGACGCGTTCGCAGCCCGCGCACGTGCAGGCAGGTTCGAGGCGGTATCGGCCGACGAGGGGCGCCTCGCGCCGGCCCGCCTCGTCCACAATCCGTCGACCTGCTACCACTGCTACGCGCTGCGGGCCGGGCGCGACATCGGGCACGACCAGGCGGTGACGGCCGTCACCCGGTGCCACCGTTACGAGGCGATCAACCACCGGGAGCCCGGGCGCCTGCTCGAGTTCTCGATGCGCGAGGTGATCTTCCTCGGCTCGCCCGACTATGTCCGCTCGACGCGCGCGCAGTCCTTGGAACTGGTCGAACGTCTTGTCACGGACTGGCGTCTTCACGGTGCCCTGGTGACCGCGAACGACCCGTTCTTCTCGTCCGACTTCGCGAACAAGGCCGGCCACCAGCATCGCATGGCCATGAAGTACGAGTATCGCGCGCTGCTGCCGCCGCACCGCCCGCTGTCGGTCCTGTCGTCGAACCTTCACGGGCCGACCTTCTCGCGCGCCTTCGGCATCACGCAGGAGCGGCGGCCGATCAACACCGGCTGCATCGGCTTCGGACTCGAGCGCCTCGCCCTTGCGATCGTCGCCCAGCACGGCGCCGATCCCGATGGCTGGCCGCCGGTCCTCCGGTCGGACTTCGACCGGTTCAGGGCCATCGACCCTCTCGGGTTCTGACGTGCTGCGCGCCGCCCTGCCCGCCGACGCGCCGACCATCTCGCGCTGGCTGAGCGAGCCTTCGATCAATCGCTGGCTGACCTCCAATCTGCGCGGCCAGGGACTGGCGCCACCGCTGGTGCAAGTGGCGCTGCGCCGCAAGGACATGGCGTGGTGGCTTTTCGGAGATGCCGAAGCGGATGCCCCGGCGGGGCTGGTCGCCCTCGATTCCGTCGACATGATCGACGGCGTGGCAAACCTCTGGTTTGTTCTCGGCGAACACGACAAGGCGCGCCGCGGACTGACGTCGCGCGCCATCCGCGCGTTCTGCGACGCCAATCCGCTGGGGCTCGTCGTGGCGACGGCCTGGGCCATCGCCACGAACGAGGCCTCGCTGCGCACCCTGGCGCGAGCGGGCTTCGTGGAAGTCGGGACGATCGCCAATGCGGTGGCCCTGCCGGAGGGGCGCTGCGGCCGGATCCTCTTCGCGCGGCCCTTCGGACGGATCGGGTAAGCCGTGGACCCGCATCTCCACGTCGCGGGCACGCTGCTGCTGGCTGTCCTCTACCCGCTCCTGCCGCTGAATGGCCGCCGCGCACTGCTGTTCATCGCGAGCTACGGCTTCTATGCGTCGATCAGCCTTGGCTTCGTGCCCTGGCTGCTCGCCGTCTCGCTCGTCGCGTTCTTCGGCGGACTTCTGCTCGAGACGAGGCGCAAGGCTGCGGCGCCGGCCGCGATCATCGTCGCGCTGCTGCTGACGCCGCTGATTTTCTTCAAGTACTGGGAGGCATGGTTCGGAAACGTGATCCTGCCCGGCATCACGGTTTCCAGCCTGGACTTCGGCGGCCAGGGCAGCGTGCTGATCCCGGTCGGGCTGTCCTTCTACACGTTCCAGGCGATCGGCTACGTCATCGACGTGCGCCGCGGTGCGGAGGCCGACCGCAACCTGCTGCGTTTCCTCACCTTCAAGGCGTTCTTCCCGCAGCTGCTCGCAGGCCCTATCGAGCGATACAGGACCTTGTGCCCGCAGTTGTGGTCCGCGCCTGTCCCGAAGCCGGCGGCGGTCGGGCCTGCGGTCCTGCTGATGTTCTGGGGATTGATGCTGAAGGTCGTCGTCGGCGACAGGCTCGGCGTGTCCGTCGACGAGGCCTGGATGGCCCGCGAGCCGGGCTGGCGAGACGGCCTGATGGCCAGCGTGGGTTTCACGATACAGGTCTTTGCCGACTTCGCGGGCTACTCGATGATTGCCGTGGGTTCGGGACGGCTGTTCGGCGTCGACCTGACGCAGAACTTCAGGCAGCCCTTCTTTTCCCACAACCTCACCGAATTCTGGCAGCGCTGGCACATCTCGCTGACGCGCTGGATCGGCGACTATCTCTACCGTCCGATCGGGCGGGCCTTGTGGCGCTGGACCGACGGCAACCGCTTCCGTAGCGAGTTCGCCACGGCCGTCGTCGTCTGGATCCTGATGGGACTTTGGCACGGTCCCACGGCCCAGTTCGTCCTGTTCGGCCTGCTCCAGGCGCTCGGCATGCAGGCGATCAAGGCGATGGGCCCGGACCGGCCGGCGGAACTGTCGGCCTTGCGGCTGGCGGCCGGCATGGTCGCGACGTTCGCCTTCGTCTCCCTGACCTTTGGACTGATCCGCACGCCCGGCATCGCCGCCTACGGCGACATGATATGGGCGATTGTCACGCTGGCCCCCGGGCGCGCTCCGGTTGTCGAGGCGGATCTCGTCTATGCTTTCGCCGGGCTGATGCTGGCGGTCGAGGCCGCGCGGCGGTTCCGCCCGAGCCTCGACATCACCGGCTCCCCGCCCCTCACCTACGCCGGCATCGGCGTCCTGTTCCTCGCGATCGTCCTGTTCGGCTATGACCAGTCCCGCGCCTTCGTCTATTTCCGCTACTGAGGCGGGCTGGCGCACCGCCGCGACCGTCGCGGCGCTGCTGGCCGGGCTGCTGGTGCTCGACCGCGCCGCCGGTGCAGTGCTGGGCTGGACCTACGCGCGCTCGGGCGCTTCACCGGTCCGGGCCGTCGCCGAGGCGCGGCCGGATACCGTCGTCGTGGGGACCTCGTCGGCGAAATACGCCATCGACCCTCGGGCCTGGGCCGGAGGCCGATTGGTGAACCTGGCCCAGGACGGGCAAACCATCCTGTTCTCCATCGCCGCCGGCCGGGTCCTGGCGGATGCGCCCGGCGTGAAGCGGATCATCATCGGGATCGATCCCTACGACCTCAACAGCGGCCTCGCGAACCCTTCGGCGCCGCGCGTGTGGCGGATCGCTCCGTCCGTGGCGACGATCCCGGAAATTGCCTCGATGCTGGCCGCGACCCGGCCGGATACCGCCCCGCTGCTGGCAGTCTTGCGGACCTGGCCCTATCGCGGGGCCCTCGACGAGATCTGGCGCGGGCTGCGGCGGCCCGCCCCGCCGGCCTATGTCGCGCTCCGGCCGGGGCCTGTCGAGGCGAGCCCGCCCGATCCGCCCGGCTTCAATCTCCCGTTCAGTGCGACGCTGGATCCCTACATTCCCGTCCTGGCCGAGATCGCACGCCGACCGGGACTGGAAGTGGTCCTGGTCACGACGCCGGCCTATCGCGACGACCGGGCCGCAAGGCCGGCGCAGAAGGCCCTCCTCGCCACCCTCGTCGGCCGCCTGAAAGGCGCCCCGGTTTGTGACCTGACGGGCGTCGACACGCCTGCCCTTGCCGCGCTACGGGACAATCCGGCGCACTTCAAAGACGCGATCCATCTCAGCGGACCTGCTGCGGCCCTCTACACGGCAGAACTCTCCGCTCTCGTCGAAGCGCGCTGCGGCAAGCGATCCTAGGACGCGCCGGGGGACTGCGGAGAGCCACTCGAGAGACGCTGCGCCACGTCGCTCGATGGATCCAAAGAGGCGGCGAGATCGCGGATGATCTCGCGAAGATCCTCGTCGGTGGCGCGCCGGGCATCGTTGAGGCCGGACCAGTAGACGTCGAAGCCGAAGCTCGTCGATGCGGCGAGGAAGCGGGCGCCGGCACGCTCGAATTCGACGCGGCGCGAAGACGCCTCCGACAGCGCAGCGATGACGTCGACATCTCGGACCTCGCGCAGCCTGCGAACATGCGGCAGCACGTCCAGGTGGCTGGCGGTCATCGCGTGAAAGGCAGGGATCCCCATCGCGGCCGCCTCGTAGGCGACAGACGATGAGCCCGTCGCCACGGCCGTCGAAGCGCGGATCAGATCGATGCTGGGGTAGTCCGGATGGACGAGCGCCGCCGAGGGATGCTCGATGATCCGCCGGTAGAAGTCGAGATCGCGCCTCCCGACGCACCACGGATGCTCCTTGACCGCCAGCACGGCGTCGGCCGGAAGGGCAGCCGCGATCCAGGCCCAGTTGTAGGCCTGCTCGCTGGCATCCTCGCTCAGCAACGTCGTCGTCAGCTCCGGTTCGACCGACAAGGCGAAATAGACGATCCGACGCCCCTGAGCGAAGGCGAGGCTTCGTTGCGCATGCTTGTCGAGCCACCTCTTGTGCCACCAGACGAGAAGCTTCGCCCGCATCGTCTCGTGCAGGAAATAGCCCCGCTTCATCTTCGCGTAGCCGCGAATGTGGCCGTAGACCTGCCGCGCGATCAATCGGGGGAACTGGGCCAGGATATGAAGGAGCCCCTCGCTCTTGCGCAGGGCGATCACCGCGTCGGGCGACGTCAGCACCTGGTTGCCGATGCGCTTGTCCTCGGGGCCTGCGGCATCCGCAGCAAGTTCCGGCGTTCCGGCCCAGTGCGCGGCGAAGCGTGGCGACACGCCGAATTCGTCGTCGGCCCAGAAGAACCGCTTCTCGAAGCGGGTATAGGTCATGTTGCGGTAGGGCACACCCCGGGCGCGGCAGAGCAGGACGGGGGGACGCCCGGCAAGACCTCCGCCGCCTGCATAGGCAAGAACCAGCACGGGCGAAAACCGGTCCCAGATCTCTTCCCAGGACCGGAATGCCACGAGGCACGCTTCCTCGATCATCCGCCGCGAACGTCGAACGGAGATCTTCGATTCCGGGAAGGATTTCGCGCCTGACGACAGTTCCCGGCCGAGATGCCGGTCCGACAACGCGATGCCGCGCAGCACGGAGAGGCCATGCTGGCGCTCGCGGGCTGCGATTTCGGTGCGCAGCGCATCGTCGGGGAAGGACGGGTCGCCGCCGGCGACGACATGGCCGTAGTGATCGAAGGCCCTCACGACGACCCAGGGCAATTCCCTGGGGAGCATACCGGCGTAGGTCCGCGCATCCTCGCGTGAATAACAGACGATCACGGGGCAGAGCCCGCGCCGTGCGAGATAGCCAGAAACCGACACCCAGAACGCCTTCGACTGGACGTCCTGCACGAGAAGAACGTGGCTACCAGTCCAATCCCCACGATTGTCGTCGAAGA
>CAZJCW010000030.1:0-24911 GCA_964544365.1 uncultured Alsobacter sp. | reverse complement strand
GCCGTCGTCTGGATCGTCGACACCGTGTCGGACAGGCGCGCGATCGTGTCGTTGACGGCGTCCTTCAGCAGGCCGAGCTTGCCGCCATAGTCGCGGGTGACCGGGGTCGTCAGGTCGCCGGCGGCGACCTGCGAGATCACGTCCGTGAATTCCTCGGTGGCGGACTCCATCACGGAGCCGATTTCGTTCATCGCCACCGACAGGTCGTGCATGAAGCCGGTCTTTCCGGCCAGCGGAATACGGCGCGAGAAGTCGCCTGCCGCGGCGCTCTTGGCGACGGCGGCCACCTCGTCCTGGATGGCGATCTCGGCGGTCATGTCACGCCATTCCAGCATCGTGCCGAGCCGTTCGCCGGCCTCGGAATTGACCGGTGTCGCGACCAGATCGAAGATCCGCGTGCCCATCTTGATGCGAGCGACATGCGGCTGGGCCATCCGCTCGACCATTCGCTCCTGGTGAGCCGGGTTCTTGTGGAAGATGCCCATCGACTTGCCGAGGATCTGTTCGGGATCGAAGCTGGGAAACAGCGTCCGGAAGTCGGCGACATGATTGCGGAAGAGTTGCTTCACCGCCTTGTTCATGAAGACGATGCGGTACTCGCTGTCGATGAGCATGACGTTCGTCGGCGCGCTGTTGAGCGCGGCCGATGAGCGGTGGGCGTCGATCGATCCGGCCTTGATTGTCTCGATCGAGGTGCTCAGGGCCGAGATGTCCGATCCGACGGCGCCGGATGATGCCGCCAGTTGGCCGACCGGTCCGAGCACGCGGACCTGGATCAGAAGCAGTGCGGACAGGATGCAGGCCGCCTGCGCGCCGACGAGAGACGCGGCGGAGACGAGCGTGAGGCCGCCGTTGAGGGACTGCCAGGCCTCTGCCGCGGCCAGGGCCAGCGTTACAATGAACAAACCAAAGAGAGTGGGCTTTATGGGTAGCCGGTTCATCGGGACTTATCCGTTGATGATCGAGGGAAGTTCGAGGAGTGCGACGACGGAGCTGCCCTTCACGGCCAGCGTCCGCACCAGTTCGTCGCCGTGACCGTCGATCGTCGGCGCCGCGTGCAGTTCGGACTCCGAGACGTCGACGATGTCCGACACCGAGTCGGCGAGGACGCCGATCAGCCGGTCGCCGATGTCCGTGACGATGACGACGCTGGCACGGGAGATTTCGGTCGGCCCGAGCCCCAGACGCTGCCGAAGGTCGATCACCGGGACGATGGCCCCGCGCAGGTTGATCACGCCGAGGATGTGATCGGAAGCGTTCGGCAGCGGGGTTGTCTGTTGCCAGCCGCGAATTTCACGGACTGCCGAAACGTCGATGCCGAAGGCACGGCCATCGGTCTGGAATGTCACGAGGCGATCGGGCATGAGCCACCTTGATCATTGTCAAATATTGCGACGATGTTTGTTTTGGCGGACGGGCATTAAGTTCAACTGTTGCAAGTCCGGCACCGGTATTACTGTCAGTTCTCAAGATATTGACGCACAACTACGCAAAAATTCTTAAGCTCCGCGGGCGTCGGCCTCCGAAGACAACCCATCGGGAAAACTACGGATCCGAAACGGGGACAGCATTCCCTGCGGCGCATGAGAAGGCTTCCCATGGCGGCGCAAGGACGCTATGAGCGCGTCCGCCTCCCCGCTGGTTCGCCCGATGCTCACCTTCACGGTCCTGCTGCTCGCCTATGTGCTGAGCCAGTTTTTCCGGGCGTTCCTCGCCATCGTGGCTGGGGATCTCGCACGGGATCTCGGCTTGGACCCCCGCCAGCTCGGCGACCTCTCGGCCATCTGGTTCGCCTCGTTCGCCCTGGCGCAGTTTCCGGTCGGCGCCGCCCTCGACCGTTTCGGTGCCCGGGTCACCATTTCCGGCTTCATGGTTCTGGCCGTCGCCGGTGCCGCATGGTTCGCCATGGTGACGGACTTTGCCGGCGCCCTCGCGGCGATGGCCCTGATCGGGATCGGCTGCGCACCGGTGCTGATGGGGAGCCTTTACGTCTTCGGCCGGGCCTATCCGCCGGAGCGTTTCGCGATGCTTGTGTCGCTGATGATCGGCTTCGGGTCGGCTGGCAACCTGCTGGGTGCCGCGCCGCTTGCCTGGTCCGTTGCCGCCTTCGGCTGGCGGCCGAGCATGGCGGTCATCGCTGCCGTGACGGCATTGAGTTGCATCCTGGTCGCACTGCTCCTGCGCGAACCGCCGCGGACCGCCCACGCGCCCCGGGCCGACGGCAGCCGGGCCGGCCTCCGCGATCTGCTGCGGTTGCGCGCACTGTGGCTGATGGTTCCCCTGACACTCGTCGGCTACGCCTTCGTGATCGCGATCCGGAGCCTCTGGATCGCGCCGTTCCTGCAGCAGACCCACGGGTTCGACGCGGTCGCGCGCGGGGAGGCTGCGCTGGTCATGGCAGCCAGCATGTCGATCGGCGCCCTCGTCTACGGACCGGTCGAGCGACTGCTGGGCAGCGCCAAGGCGACTGTCGTCGCCGGCAGTCTTCTGACCGCCCTTCCGTTGGCCGCATTGGGTCTTCTGGGGGACCGGGACGGCACGATCGCCGTGCTGCTGTTCGCAGCCATCGGCTTCTTCGGCATGACCTACGGGATCCTCATGACCCATGCGAGGGCGTTTTTCCCGCCGGAATTGCTCGGGCGCGGGGTGACGCTCCTCAACTTCGTCTTCATCGCCGGGGCTGGCGTCGTCCAGTGGATTTCCGGCCGCTTCGTCAAGGCAGCCGGCGACGCCGGCTGGCCCGCCGGCGAAATCTTCGCCGCCCTGCATCTGGGTTTTGCCGCGGTGCTGGCGGCGTCGATCCTCGTCTATCTTTTCGCCCCCTCGCGCCCGCCCGCTCAGGCCTGACTGCGCGCATTTCCCGGCGCCCGCTCTAGCGCCCGCCGACCTCCGCCCGGGCGCGGTCGCGCAGTTCACGCCGCACGATCTTGCCTGTCGTCGTCAACGGCAATTCGCCGACGAAGGCGATCTCGCGCGGATACTCGTGCGCAGCCAGCCGCGTCCGGACGTGATTCTGGATGTCGGCCGCCAGGGCATCGGTGGGCGCGATGCCCTCCTTGAGGACGACGTAGGCCTTGACGATCTCCGTGCGCCGCGCATCCGGCTTGCCGACGACCCCGGCCATGCGCACCGCGGGATGCCGGATGAGACAATCCTCGATCTCGCCCGGGCCGATCCGGTACCCGGACGACGTGATCACGTCGTCGTCCCGGCCGACGAACCGCAGGTGGCCGTCGGCCTCGCGCAGTCCCGTGTCACCCGTGAGCAGCCAGTCTCCGACAAACTTGGCCTGCGTGGCCGCCTCGTTGTTCCAGTAGCCGAGGAACATCACCGGATCGCCGCGCGCGACGGCGATGGCACCTTGCTCGCCGTCCTCGCAGCGCCGACCTTCGGCATCCACGATCTCGACCCGGTGACCGGGCACCGGTCGGCCCATGCAGCCCGGCCGGGCAGGCATCACCCGCTGGCAAGAAGACACGACCATGTTGCACTCGGTCTGCCCGTAGAACTCGTTGATCGTCACGCCGAGGACGTCGCGACCCCAGTCGAGCAGTTCCGACCCGAGCGTCTCGCCGCCGCTGGCCACCGTCCGAAGCGACGTCCGCCACCGGGATGGCGCATCGGGGACCGCGCGCATCGTCTTCAGCGCCGTCGGCGGGATGAAGGCGTTGCGGACGCCCTGGCGTGCGATCAGATCGAAAGCCGCCTCGCCCGTGAACTTCGGAAAGCGCCGGGCGATCACGGGAACGCCGTGGTGCAGCGCCGGCAGGAGGACATCGAGGAGCCCGCCGATCCAGGCCCAGTCGGCCGGCGTCCAGATCCGGTCGCCCGGTTGTGGGAACAGGTCGTGGCTCATCTCGACCCCGGGCAGGTGCCCGAGCAGAACGCGGTGGGCATGCAGCGCCCCCTTCGGAAGCCCCGTCGTGCCCGACGTGTAGATGATGAGGGCCGGATCGTCGGCCCGGGTCACGACCGGAGCGAAGCGATCCTCCTGTGCTTCGAGCGCCTCCGCCAGATGATGCGTCTCCGGGACGCCGGGGTCCGTACACAGCACCAGGCCGAGGTCCGGCAGGTCGCGCCGGATGGCCGCGAGCTTCTCCGCTCCGCCGCGGTTGGTCACGACGGCGCGGGCGCTGGAATCCCGCAGCCGGTGCAGCAGGGCTTCCTCCCCGAACAGCGTGAAGAGCGGGATCGAGATTCCGCCCATCTTGAACACGGCGACATGGGCGGCGGCCGTCTCGGTCATCTGCGGGAGCAGCACGCCGACCCGGTCGCCCCGCCCGATGCCGGCCGCGACGAGCAGGTTGGCAAGGCGATTCGACATGCCGCGCAGCATGGCGAACGTCACGTCGCGGCCTTCACCGCTGTCGTCGACGTCGACGATCGCGACCCGGCCCGGGTCCCGTTCCGCCCAGCGGTCGCAGGCGTCGACGCCGATGTTGTACATGTCCGGCACGTGCCAGACGAAGCGGTCGCACAACTCATCGTAGGTTTCGCCGTGCGGAAGCATCGTGCGTCTCCGGCCTCGGGTCTGCCTGTCGCTTTACGGACCGGCAGGGTGAGGTTACTTCTGTCGCAGGTCGCCCCCCGTGCCAAGGGGTGGCGACGAACCGGTCGGAACGCGAGGCGGAACGGGCATGGTGAAGTCGACCGGCGTCCCCGATGCCACGGCCGGGCCTTCCGAGCGCCCGGTCGGCCGCACCCGCGCGGAGACCTTGGCGAACCGGCTGGCGGAGGACATCGTGTCCGGCCGGCATCAGCCGGGCGAAGCGCTGGACGAGGTCGGCATCGCGGCAGCCTATGGCGTCTCGCGCACGCCGGTTCGCGAGGCGATCCGGCAGCTCGCCGCCAGCGGGCTCGTCGTCATGCGCCCCCATCGCGCGCCGCTTGTCGCCAAGCCGGACGACAGGATGCTGCGGGAGATGTTCGTGGTGATGGCCGAACTGGAGGCGCTCGCCGCCGCCAGCGCCGCCGTCAGCATGTTCGCAGCCGAGCGCCACGCCCTCGAGGCGCATCACATGAGCATGCGGCGGCTCGTCCAGGCGGGCGACACGGCCGGGTATCGCGACGCCAACACCGCCTTTCACCGCATGATCGCCGAGGCCTCGCACAACGCCTACCTCGCCGAGATGGCCGCGGCGACCCAGCGCCGGCTGGCGCCGTTCCGCCGCGCCCAGTTCGACGCCAGCGTCGACCGGCTCGTGCGCTCCCATGACGAACACGGCGCCATCGTCACCGCCATCATGCGCGGCGACGCGGAGAATGCGTCCCGCGCGATGCGCGAGCACATCGGCCTGAGCGGCCGGGCCTGGGAAACCCTCGGTCGCCGTCTGGCCGCCGCCTGAGGCTCTATTCCGCGGGGGCGGGGTTCGCCCCCGGGACCGGCGCTCGCCGTCGCCGACGCGTCAACCGGGCCGCGAGGCGGTCCATCAGGACATAGACGGCGGGCGTCGTGTAGAGCGTCAGGATCTGCGACACCACCAGCCCGCCGACGATCGTGATGCCGAGCGGGCGGCGCAGTTCCGCGCCCGGCCCCGTCGCGAGCACCAGGGGCAGCGCGCCGAGCATGGCCGCGAGCGTCGTCATCAGGATCGGACGGAACCGCGCCAACGAGGCTTCCAGCGCGGCCTGTTCGGGCGAAAGGCCCTTTCTTCGCTCCGCCTCGATGGCAAAATCGACGAGCATGATGCCGTTCTTCTTCACGATGCCGATCAGCAGGATGATGCCGATGAAGGCGATGATCGACAGCTCGGTCCCTGTCATCTGCAGCGCCAGCAAGGCGCCCAGCCCCGCCGCCGGCAGCGTCGACAGGATCGTCAGGGGATGGGCGAGGCTCTCGTAGAGAACGCCCAGCACGATGTAGACCGTCAGGATCGCCGCCAGGATCAGCAATGGCTGGTTGTCGGCGGACTGGTTCAGCGCCCGCAGGTCGCCCGTGTAGTCGATGCGCACCGTCTCGGGCAGGTAGAGTTCGCCCACGGCACGGCGCACCGCCGTCAGCGCCGCGTCCATCGTCATGCCGGCGGCGACGTTGTAGCTCACCGTGATCGAGGGGAACTGACCCTGGTGGCTCAGGGACAGCGGCGCCGGTGCCCGCTGCACCGAGGCGATCGCCGACAGCGGCACCTGCGCGCCGCCCTTCGCCGTCACGAAGATGGCCTCGATGTCACCCGGGTCCCGTCGGAACTGGGGCTCGACCTCCAGGATCACGCGATACTGGTTCCGGCGGCCGTAGAGGGTCGCGACCTGCCGCTGCGCGAAGGCGTTGTTCAGCGCCGTGGAGACGTCCTGCATGCTCACCCGCAGTCGCGCGGCCTCGTCGCGGTCGACGACGACCGTCGCCTGCAGGCCGCTCGACGGCTGGTCGCTGTTGACGTCCACGATGCCGGGAAGGGTCTTCAGCGCGTCCACGGCGCGGCGCGCGTGGTGCCGGATCTCCTCGAAATCCTCGCCCCACAGGGTGAACTGGTAGGGCGAGCGCCCGCCCCGGCCGCCACCGAGCCTCACGTCCTGCATCGGCGAAAGCCAGACGTCGGCGCCCGGCACGGCCCGCAGGCGCTTGCGCAGCCGGTCGATCACCTGCGTGGACGTCATGCGGCGTTCCGCGAGCGGCTTCAGGGTGATGTAGAGCCTGCCGTTGTTCACCGCCGAGCCCCAGCCCGTGCCGCCGATCGACGAACCGACGCTCTCCACCGCCGGATCCTCGCCGACGGCGGCGGCGAGACGCTGCTGCAGCTCCGCCATGGCCGGGAAGGATATGTCCGTCGAGGCATCGACCCAGCCGCCGACGAGTCCCGTGTCGTCCTGCGGCAGCAGTCCCTTGGGCGTTGTGATGTAGAGCCACACCGTTGCCCCCATCGTCGCAAGGATGGCGAGGAGGGCGAGGTGGCGATGTCGCAGGACATGCGGCAGCGTCCACGCATAGAAGCGGGTCAACCCGCCCATCGTCCCTTCCACGGCCCGGTCCAGAAGCGAGGGCGGCCCGCGATGCGGTCGGATCAGGTGCGCGCAGATCATCGGCGTCAGCGTCAGCGCGACGACCGTGGAGACCGCCACGGCGAAGCTCAGCGTCATCGCGAATTCGCGGAAGTACCGGCCGGTGATCCCGCCCATGAAGACGAGCGGAATGAAGGCGGCGACAAGCGAGAGGCTGATCGCGATGATCGTCACGCCCACCTCGGCGGCCCCGGTGATGGCGGCGCGCATCGGCGTCAGCCCGGCGCCGATGTGCCGCTCGATGTTCTCGACCATCACGATGGCGTCGTCGACGACGAAGCCGACCGCGATCGCCAGCGCCATCAGGGACAGGTTGTCGACCGAGTAGCCCACGGCCCACATCGCCGCGAAGGTTCCGGCGATGGAGAGCGGCACGGTCACGCCCGCCGCCAGCGTCGCCGCGCCGCGGCGCAGGAACAGGAACACCACCAGCATCACCAGCGCGATGGTCATGCCGAGCGTGTGCTCCATGTCCTTGACGCTGGCCCGGATCGTCACCGTGCGATCCGTCAGCACGTCGAAGGTGAGGGACGGCGGCACCCAGCGCCGCAGTTCGGGGAGCAGCGCCTTGATGCCGTCGACGGTCTCGATGACGTTGGCGTCGCCCTGCTTCGTGATGTTCATGAGCACCGCCGGCCGGCCATTGTACCAGGCGGCCGAGCGGCTGTTGCGCACGCCTTCCTCGATCTGGGCGATCGCGCCGAGGCGGACCGTGTTTCCGTCCAGCGTCTTCACCGCGAGGTTGGCGTAGCTCGCGGGCCGGCGGATCTGGTCGTTCACGGCGATGGTGAAGGACTGGTCCTGGCCGTCGATGGACCCCACCGGCCCCAGCGGCACGCTGTCCCCGATGGCCTTGCGCACGGCGTCGAGGCTCACGCCCATGGCGGCGAGGCGTGCCGGGTTCACCCGCACGCGCACCGCCGGCTGCTCGGCCCCGCTGACCGTGACGTCGGCCACGCCGGGGACCTGCGACAGGCGCTGCGCAATCGTCGTGTCGGCGACGTCGTAGATCGCGCTCGCCGTCATGCTCTCGGAGGTGAGGGCCAGGATCAGGATGGGAAACGAGTTCGGGTTCGCCTTGCGGAACACCGGCGGGTTCGGCATGTCCGACGGCAGGTCCGTGGCGGCGGCATTGAGGGCTGCCTGCACGTCGCGCGCGGCGCCCTCGATGGACCGGCCGAGGTCGAACTGCATCCAGATGCTGGTCGAGCCGAGCGAACTGATGGACGAGACGCCGTTGACGCCGGCGATCTTTCCGAGTCTCCGCTCCAGCGGCGCGGCCACGGTGCGCGCCATCGTCTCGGGATCGGCGCCGGGGCGTTGGGCGCTGACGGTGATCGTGGGCAGCTCGACCGTCGGCAGGCTCGCGACCGGCAGATGGCCATAGGCGACGAATCCGAGCAGCAGCAGGCCGATGGCCAGCAGCGTGGTGCCGATGGGCCGCCGGATGAAGGGTTCGGAGAGCCCCATGGCCTACTCCGCCGCCTCTGCCGCCAGCGTGGCTGAAGTCGAGGCGCGGGCGCCTCCCGCCCGGCGGCGTGCGAACCGCGCGCGCACGCTCTCCATGACGAGATAGACGACCGGTGTGGTGTAGAGCGTCAGCAACTGGCTGAGCAGCAGTCCGCCGATGATGGTCACGCCGAGCGGGTTGCGAAGCTCGGACCCCACGCCCTCCTCCAGCGCCAGAGGCAGGGCGCCGAAGAGCGCCGCGAGGGTCGTCATGGTGATCGGTCGGAAGCGCAGCACGCAGGCCTTCACGATCGCCTCGCGCGGCGTCAGCCCCTCCTCGCGCTCCGCCTCGATCGCGAAGTCGATCATCATGATCGCGTTCTTCTTGACGATGCCCATCAGCAGCACGATGCCGATCAGCGCGATGAGCGACAGATCCATTCCCGTCACCTGCTGCGCCAGCAGTGCCCCGACGACGGCCGAGGGGATTGTCGAGAGGATCGTGATCGGATGGACATCGCTCTCGTACAGCACGCCGAGCACGATGTAGATCGTGATGATCGCGGCGAGGATCAGCCAGGGCTGGCCCTCCAGCGACCGGGTGAACTCGGCGGCGTCTCCATAGTAGCGACCGATGATGCTGTCCGGGATCGCGACGTCCCGCTCCGCGGTGGCGATGGCGCGCAGCGCGTCGCCGAGCGATGCCCGCGGCGCCAGGTTGAAGCTCACCACCACGGACGGAAACTGCTCGTCGTGCCCCACGACCAGCGGCGCCGTGGTCCGCGTCACCGTCGCGAACGCAGACAGCGGCACCTGCGCGCCACCCGATCCGGCGACGTGCAGGCGGGACAGGCTTTCGCTGTCCTGCGTATAGCGCGGCTGGGCCTCCAGGATGACGCGGTACTGGTTGGAGTGGCCGTAGATGGTCGAGATCTGGCGCTGGCCGAATGCGTCGTTCAGCGTGTCGTTGACCGCCTGAAGCGAAACGCCGAGGCGACCGGCCTTTTCCCTGTCGACGCGGACAAAGAGCTGTCCGCCGCCGTCCTGTGTCTCGACCGCCACGTCGCGGATCGTCGGATCGGCGCGCAGCCGCTCGGCCAACCGTCCCGCCCAGAGAGAGACCTCCGCCGTGTCGGTCCCCGTCAGGCTGTACTGGTACTGGCCGCGGCTCGCCCGCGTCGAGATCTGCACGTCCTGAACCGACTGGAACGTCACCGCCACCCCTGGGATGCCGGCGACGAGCCGCTGCAGCCGCGCGATCACCGCCACCGCATCCGCGTCGCGCTGGTGCCGCTCGCGCAGGGTCACCAGCAGGCGGGCCGTGTTGGCCGTCAGGTTCACCGCGCTGACGCCGATGACGGCGACGACCGCGTCCACGTCCGGATCCTGGCGGATCGCGGCCGTGACGGCGGCCTGGACGCGCCGCATTTCCTCGAACGAAGCGGTGGCCTCCGCCTGCGCGACGGCGGTGACGAGCCCGGTGTCCTGCGTCGGCAGGAACCCCTTCGGGGCCTGGACATACATCCACAGCGTGCAGGCCAGCGTCGCCGCCAGTGACAACATCATCAGGACGGGGTGACGCAGGCACACGAGCAGGCTGCGGCGGTAGCCGTCCACGACGGCGGCGAAGGCCCGGTCGAGCAGGCCGGGCGCTCTTTCCTCCCCCTTCGTCGACTTGAGCAGCCGGGCACACATCATCGGCGTCAGCGTGAGGGAGACGACGGCGGACACGACCACGGCGATCGTCAAGGTCAGCGCGAACTCGCGGAACATCCGCCCGACGATCCCGGACATGAACAGGAGCGGGATGAAGACGGCGACGAGCGAAGCCGTGAGGGAGATGATGGTGAAGCCGATCTCCCGGGCGCCCTTCAGCGCCGCGGGCATCGGATCCTCGCCCTTCTCCATGTGCCGGACGATGTTCTCGATCATCACGATGGCATCGTCGACCACGAAGCCTGTGCCGATGGTCAGCGCCATCAGCGACAGGTTGTCGAGGCTGAAGCCGAACGCCCACATCACGGCGAAGGTGGCGATCAGCGACAGCGGCAACGCGGTGCCGGCGATGATCGTCGCTCGCACCGTGCGCAGGAACAGGAGCACGACCAGCACGACAAGCGCCACGGCCAGCGCGAGCGTGAACTGCACGTCGCGGATCGACGCCCTGATCGTTCCCGTGCGATCGTGGACGACGGTCAGTTCGATCCCGGCCGGCATTGCCCGCTGCAGCCGGGGAAGTTGCGCGCGGACCCGTTGCACCGTCTCCACGACATTCGCGCCGGGCTGGCGCATGACGTCGAGGATGACCGCCGGCTGGCCGTTGTACCACCCGCCCACGCGCGCGTTCTCGAGGCCGTCGACGATGTCCGCGACGTCGGACAGCAGCACGGGCGCGCCGTTGCGATAGGCCACGACCAGAGTGCGATAGGCGTCGGCGGCGGTCATCTGGTCGTTGGCGGCGATGGTGTAGGCCTGTTGCGGCCCGTCCAGGGCGCCCTTCGGCCCTGCCACGTTGGCCGCGGTCACCGCGGTGCGGATGTCGGAGAGGCTGACGCCGTACTGGGCCAGGCGCGAGAGATCGGCCTGAATCCGTACGGCGGGCCTGACGCCGCCCTGCACGGCGACATGGCCGACACCCGTCACCTCGCTCAGGCGCTGCACCATCAGCGTGTCCGCGAAGTCCGAGAGCTGCCGGGTCGAATAGCTCGCCGAGGTGAGGGCCAGGGTGACGATCGGGGCGTCCGCCGGGTTCACTTTCGCGTAGATCGGCGGATACGGCAGGTTGCGCGGCAGCGTCGACGCCGCCGCGTTGATCGCCGCCTGGACGTCCTGCGCCGCCGCGTCGATGTCGCGGTCGAGATGGAACTGCAGCGTGATCTGGCTGATGCCGAAGGCGCTCTGCGACGTGATCGTCGTCAGCGCCGGTATCTGGCCGAGTTGCCGCTCGAGCGGTGCCGTGACAAGCACCGCCATGGTGTCCGGGTTGGCCCCCGGCAACTGCGTCGTCACCTGGATCGTCGGGAATTCGACCTGCGGCAAGGCCGATACCGGCAGCCCCACATAGCCCAGCAACCCAATGAGCATCACCGCCACGCCGATGAGCGACGTCGCGACCGGCCGCAGGATGAAGGGCGCCGAAACGTTCATCGCGTCGTGGTGGCTCCTGCTCCCGTGCCGGTCTCCGACCGGGCCTCCGTGCGCGGGCCTCGACGCTGCGGCTCGGCCGGCGGCGCGGCAGAGGGAGAGCCATCGTTGACGGCGACGCGCGTTCCCTCCGCGAGGCGGGCAAAGCCGGTCGTGACCACGACTTCTCCCAGTCCAAGGCCGGTCGTCACCACGGCGTCCGTGTCGTTCTGCAGGCCGACTGTCACTCTTCTCATGGCCACCCGTCCGTCGCTCACCACGTAGACGAACGGGCCGTCCGGTCCTCTCTGCACCGCTCCGGCGGGCACGACCGTCACGCCGCGCAGCGTCTCGACAAGAAGACGAACGTTGATGAAGGCCCCCGGCCAGAGCGCCAGGTCGGAATTCGGGAACTCGGCCTTGAGCTTCACCGTCCCGGTCTGCACGTCCACATTGTTGTCGACCACCTGGAGCGTTCCCCGGTCCACCGCGAAGCGGTTGTCCGCGTCGAGGGCCTCGACAGGCAGCGCTCCCTGCGCCCATGCCTTGTTGATCCGGGGCAGTTGCTGCTGCGGAACGGAAAAGACGACGGCGATCGGCCGGATCTGCGAGATCACCACGAGGCCGCCGGGGTCCGACGCCTTCACGATGTTGCCTTCGTCCACGCTGCGGATGCCGGTCCGCCCGTCGATGGGCGCGATCACCGTGGTGTAGGCGAGCGTCGCCTTCGCGTTGTCGATGGCCGCCTGGTCGGCCCGCAGCTGAGCCTCGAGCTGGGCCACGGTCGAGCGCTGCGTGTCCGCCTGCTGCCGTGTGACCGCGTTCGTTTCGGCGAGCCGCTGGTAGCGCTCGAGGTCGCGCTTTGCATTCTCCAGCAAGGCCTCGTTCTGCGCCTTGCGCGCCATCACCTGGTCGAGCTGCGCCTTGTAGGGCGTCGGGTCGATCCGCGCGAGGACATCTCCCTTCCTGACGTCCTGGCCCTCGCGGAAGGTCAGGGCGAGGAGCTGCCCGTCGACCTGAGGTTTCACGGTGACCGTGTTCGCCGGCCGCACGGTGCCCACGCCATCGATATGGACGGGCACGTCGGCCCGCCGGGCGGCGGAGGCCAGGACGGGGACCGGGTCCTCCGCGCCGCGGTCGCGGTTGCGCCGCGACTGGCGCGGCTGATCGCCCGGCGACGGCCGTTCGAGGAAGACGGGCGCCACGACGGCGGCGGCGGCGATGAGCACGATCGCCGGCAGGGCGACGCGCCACTTGCGTCTCATGACATGCACTCCGGTCGCGGCGACCGCGGGCGCCGCGCCTGATATCCTTACGCCTTTCAGGGCGCGCGCGCTGCTGCGGTGCGCGTTTCGGCGGTCACAAACCCGCCACCCAGGGCCTGATACAGCGAAATCGCGGCAAGAAGTCGGGCAAGACGGACCTGCGTCAGGGCGTCTTCCGCCTGGAAGAGGCTCTGCTGGACGTTCAAGACCGTCACGATGTCGACTGTCCCCTCCCGCAGGCGCTGCCCCGCCAGCTCGTAGGCGCGTCGCGAACTGTCCAGCGACTCGCGCTGCAACCGCTCCTGCTCGGCGAGCTTGCGGATTGCGGCCAGTGCCCGGTCGACGTCGGCGAAGGCACTGATGACCGCCTTCCGGTAGTTCTGCAGGAGTTCCGCCTCCCGGCCGCGGGCGAGATCGAGTTCCCCCTGCAGCCGCCATCCCTCGAAGATCGGCTGGGCCAGGCCGGCGCCGATGGCGTAGAAGCCGGCCCCGGGATTGAACAGGCTGGACAGGGCGATGCTCTCGAAGCCGCCGGCCGCCGTGAGCGAGATCGTCGGGAAGAACGCCTTGCGCGCGGCCTGGACATCGGCGTTCGCCGCGGCCAGGCGGGCCTCGGCCGCGGCGATGTCGGGGCGCCTGGCGAGAAGCTCGGACGGAAGTCCCGCCCGCACCCCGGGCAGGGCGAGGCTGCCCATTCCGGCTCCCGAAACCGAAATCCGCTCCGGCGCCCGGCCCACGAGCACGGCCAGCGAGGCGATGTTCTCCTCGATCGCCAGTTCGATGGGCGGGATGTCGGCGCGCAGGCCGGCGACGACGCTCTGCTGCTGGGCGAGGTCCAGCGCGGTCGCGGTGCCCGCCTCGACGCGGTCGCGGATCAGGGCCTCGACGCGCTGCGCGCTCGCCAGGTTGCTCCGGGCGATCCTGATCCGGTCGCGTCCGGCGAGGATCCGCACATAGAGCTGGGCGGCCGAGGCCGTGCTCGTCAGCGCCACGACGTCCCTGTCGAACCGGGCCGCCAGCGCGTCCCGCTCGGTGGCGGCCAGGGTATCGCGGTTGCGGCCCCACAGGTCGATCTCGTAGCTGGCACTGAGGCCCACGCCATAGCGGTTCACGCCTTCGCCCACGCGCGATCCGTCCGCCGATCCCGCCCTCGCACGTCGGACATCGGAGGTCGCCCCGACGAGCGGGAGCAGCGGCGCGCCGGCGATGCGCGCCCGGGCGTCCGCCTGCTCGATCCGGGCGACCGCCGCGGCGATGTCGAGATTGTCGAGGGACGCCGCCTCGGTCAGGCGCGTCAGTTCGGCCGAGCGGAAGCTCTTCCACCAGTCCTGGCGCACCGCCGGGGCAGGGCTGCGATCGCCCGACTGGCGAAAGCCGGCCGGAATGTCGAGCTTCGGGTCGGGAGGGTCCGCGGCGAGGCACCCGCCGAGGAGCAGCGCGGGCAGCAGGCTCGACAGGGCGGATACGCGACGCAGGACCATGGCGGCCAGATCAATGCAGGCCCCGGCGGGCGACGCAAGCCCGCAGGCATGCGGAACACGCGCCATCCACCCCCGGTTGCGGGCCGCGCCAGGCGACCTGGCTCCGGCTGCCTACCGCCGGCCCTTGTCCGTCGGCAGGCCCGCCTTCCGGAACGCATCGGCGAAGGCGTTGCCGGCGGCCGCGCCGCCCTGTTCGCGCCGCGCAGGCGTCGGCGGCGTGCGCGGAGCGGCCGTGTCCCGGCCGCCGCCGCGCGGCGGCTGCGCGCCGGCCTCGTCGTCGAGGCGCATGGTGAGGGCGATCCGCTTGCGCGGCACGTCGACCTCCAGCACCTTCACGCGCACCACGTCGCCGGGCTTCGCGACCGCCCGCGGATCCTTCACGAAGGTCTTCGACATGGCGGAGATGTGCACCAGCCCGTCCTGGTGCACGCCGACATCGACGAAGGCGCCGAAGGCCGCGACGTTCGTGACGACGCCCTCCAGGATCATGCCGGGCCTGAGGTCGGAGATCTTCTCGACGCCCTCCTTGAACTCCGCCGTCCGGAAAGCCGGCCGCGGATCGCGGCCCGGCTTCTCGAGTTCCTTCAGGATGTCGCTCACCGTCGGCACGCCGAAGGTCTCGTCGGTGAAGTCCTGCGGGCGCAGGCGCCGAAGCGTCGTGCTGTCGCCGATCAGGCCCTTGATGTCGCCCTTCGTGGCCGTGAGGATCCGCCGCACGACCGGATAGGCCTCCGGATGGACGCCCGAACGGTCGAGCGGATCGTCGCCGTCCGGGATGCGCAGGAACCCGGCGCACTGCTCGAATGCCTTCGGCCCGAGCCGCGGCACCTCCTTGAGCTTCGAGCGGGTGCGGAACGGCCCATTCGCGTCACGATGCTGCACGATGTTGTGCGCCAGCGTCTCGCCGACGCCCGAGACCCGCGCCAGGAGCGGCGCCGACGCGGTGTTGACGTCCACGCCGACCGCGTTCACGCAATCCTCCACCACCGCGTCCAGCGAGCGCGACAGCTTGTGCTCGGCCAGATCGTGCTGGTACTGGCCGACGCCGATCGACTTGGGATCGATCTTGACGAGTTCCGCCAGCGGATCCTGCAACCGGCGCGCGATCGACACCGCCCCGCGGATCGACACGTCCAGCTCCGGAAGCTCCTGCGACGCGTAGGCCGACGCCGAGTAGACCGATGCTCCCGCCTCCGAGACCATGACCTTGGTCAGCTTGAGCTGGGGATGCTTGCCGATGAGCTCGGTGGCCAGACGGTCGGTCTCGCGCGATGCGGTGCCGTTGCCGATGGCGACAAGTTCAACCTTGTGCCGCGCCGCCAGCGCCGCCAGCACGGCGAGCGCCTCGTCCCAGCGTCGCTGCGGCTCGTGCGGGTAGATCGTGCCCGTGTCGACCACCTTGCCGGTGCGGTCGACGACCGCGACCTTGACGCCCGTGCGGAACCCGGGGTCGAGACCCATGGTCGGCCGCGCGCCGGCCGGTGCGGCCAGGAGCAGGTCGCGCAGGTTTCCGGCGAACACCTTCACCGCCTCGTCCTCGGCGTGCTGCCAGAGGCGCAGGCGCAGGTCGACGCCGATATTCGTCATGATCCGGGTGCGCCAGGCCCAGCGCACGCAGTCGAACAACCAGCGGTCGCCCGGCCGGCCGCGGTCGGAGATCGCGAACTGCGCGGCGATGCGTCGCTCGTAGAGGCCCGGATGCCCCGGTTGCGTGTCGGCCTCGTCGGCTTCCAGGCGGAGATCGAGCACCTCTTCCTTCTCGCCGCGAAAGAGCGCGAGGATCCGGTGCGAGGGAAGCCTGGTCAGCGGTTCGCTGAAGTCGAAATAGTCGGCGAACTTCGCGCCCTCGGTCTTCTTGCCGTCGCGGACTTTGGCGGAGATCCGCCCTGCCTTCCAGAATTCCTCGCGAAGCGATCCGACCAGCGCGGGATGCTCGGCGAAGCGCTCGACCAGGATGGAGCGTGCGCCTTCGAGCGCCTCCTCCACCGTCTTGATGCCCTTGTCCGTGTCCACGAAGGCTTCGGCCGCAGCCCTCGGATCCGATTCCGGCCGCGCCAGAAGGCCGTCGGCCAGCGGTTCCAGCCCTGCCTCCCGCGCAATCTGCGCCTTGGTCCGGCGCTTCGGCTTGTAGGGAAGGTACAGATCCTCCAGCCGGGCCTTGGAATCGGCCTCCTCGAGCGCCTTGCGGAGCGGTGCGTCGAGCTTGCCCTGCTCGTCGATGCTCTGGAGGATCGCCTTGCGCCGCTCGTCGAGCTCACGCAGGTAGCGAAGCCGTTCGTCGAGCGTTCGCAACTGGATATCATCCAGCGAGCCCGTCACTTCCTTGCGGTAGCGGGCAATGAAGGGAACGGTGGCCCCGCCGTCGAGCAGCTCGATCGCTGCGCGGGTCTGGGATTCGGCAACGCCGAGTTCCTGGGCGATGCGCTGGCTGATGGAAAGCATGAGTCGCTCCTGCGGCGGCCGGGCCGGGCTTGTACCGTTTCGCGGCTCCGCAGGTCAAAGCGGCCTCTGCAGCGGCCTGGGGATTGCGCGCTCGGGCAGCGCCGCACGAACCGTCGGCCGTCCCCTCGCGTTCTCCGGCCATGATGCCAGCGAAGCGACCCCGGCGGGACGTACCCCATGGCCCGGAACGGGCGGATGCAGGGGCGCGACTCGATGACGCTCTGGAGGCCCTCGTCCGGTCGGCCGGTGCGGACGTGACCCTCGACCTGTCCCTCGAGGATGGGGTCATCGTGCTCGATCTGCTCATCGTCGAGCCGAGCGTCCGTGGCCGCGGGCTGGGCCGCAGGATCATGGAAGACCTGCTGGCAGTCGCGGACAAGCACCGGATCGCGGTCGGGCTGCACGCGATGAGCCTGCGCCGGGACGAGCTCGGTCCGGACCTGGCGGAACTGGAAGCATGGTACGAACGCCTCGGTTTCGTTCGGACGGGCCGGGTCTCCGTCATGGGCCTCGCCGAAATGCGTCGGCCTCCAAGCCCGCCATGCGTCCCCGGAAGCCCAGACCGGCAACAACGCACAAGCTTGTGTGTTTTCGTCGACGCGTCACGCCGATAGGGTTTCTACGGATGTGTGTCGCCAAACGACGGGGCGGCGGCGGACAGACGAAAAACCAAGGGCGCCGGACGCCCGGACAATAGCGATTGGGGAAGGACATATGGTCAAGCTCACCATCAACGGGGTCGTGCGCGAAATCGACGCCGATCCCGAAACGCCGCTGCTGTGGGCGATCCGCGAGCAGGTCGGCCTCACCGGAACCAAATACGGATGCGGCGTTGCCCAGTGCGGCGCGTGCACGGTTCATGTCGACGGCGTCGCGCTGCGCTCGTGCTCCATTCCGATCAGCGCGTTCAAGCCCGAGCAGAAGATCGTCACCATCGAGGGGCTCTCGCCCGACAGCTCGCATCCGCTGCAGAAGGCGTGGCTCGATCTCGATGTCCCGCAGTGCGGCTATTGCCAGTCCGGCCAGATCATGGCCGCGGCGGCGCTGCTGGCCGCCAACCCGAAGCCGACGGACGAGCAGATCAAGGCGGAGATGACCAACATCTGCCGTTGCGGCACCTACAACCGGATTCACGCCGCCATCAAGCAGGCGGCGAACGGCACGGCCGGCTGAGGGGGCCCATCATCATGACCATGATCGACACCACCCGCCGGGGCTTCATCAAGGGCTCCACCGCCGCAGCCGCCGGGCTTTCGCTCGGCTTCCAGCTTCCCTTCGGCGACGAGGCGCAGGCCGCGCTGACCGCCGACGAGATCAACGCCTGGGTCGTCGTCAAGCCCGATGACACCGTCGTCGTGCGCGTCGGCCGCGTCGAGATGGGGCAGGGGACCCTTACCGGCCTCGCCCAGCTCGTCGCCGATGAGCTCGACTGCGACTGGGCGAAGGTGACCACCGAGTACCCGACGCCCGGCGAGAACGTCGCCCGCAATCGCATCTGGGGCAATTTCGGCACCGCCGGCAGCCGCGGCATCCGCGATTCGCACGACTACATGCGCAAGGGCGGCGCCGCCGCCCGCATGATGCTGACGCAGGCCGCCGCCAACCAGTGGAACGTGCCGGTCGGCGAGTGCAAGACGTCGAAGGGCGTCGTCTCGCATGCCGCATCCGGCCGAAGCGCGACCTACGGGCAACTCGCCATGGCGGCCGCGAAGCTGGAGCCGCCCAAGGAGATCCCGCTCAAGGACCCGAAGGACTGGACCATCGCCGGCAAGCCGGTGAAGCGGCTCGACACCGCCGACAAGCTCAACGGAAAGCAGGTCTACAGCCTCGACCTCAAGCTGCCGGGCATGCTCAACGCCGCCATCAAGGACTGTCCGGTCTTCGGCGGCAAGCTGAAGAGCTTCGACGCCGCCAAGGTCGAGTCGATGCCGGGCGTGAAGAAGGTCGTTCAGGTCGGCGACACCGCCGTCGCCGTCGTCGCCGACACGTGGTGGCGGGCCAAGACGGCGCTCGACGCCCTCCCCATCGTGTGGGACGAAGGCCCCAACGCGAACTTCTCGACGGAGAGCTTCTCCGCGGTCGTCAAGGAAGGCCTGACCGCCGAGCAGGCTTTCGTCGGCAACCAGTCCGGCGACGTGAAGGCCGCCATCGCCGGGGCCGCCAAGGTCGTCGAGGCGACCTATCGGTTCCCGTGGCAGCACCACGCCACGATGGAGCCGATGAACGCCACGGCGCTGTGGACGGCGGACAAGTGCGAGGTGTGGACCGCCACGCAGAATGCCGAGGCGGCCCTCGCCACCACGGTCGCCGCGTCTGGGCACCCGATCGGCAAGTGCGATGTCTACCGTCTCAATCTCGGCGGCGGCTTCGGGCGCCGGGCGACGAGCCACGACTTCGTGCGGCAGGCCGTGACCATCGCCAAGGCGATGCCGGGGACGCCGGTGAAGCTGGTCTGGTCGCGCGAGGAGGACCAGCTCCACGGTCACTACCATCCCTTCACGATGGCCAAGATGACGGCCGCCGTGGACGCGCAGGGCAACGTGACCGGCCTGCACATGCGCATCTCCGGCCAGTCGATCATCGCCGGCGTCAACCCGAACGGCCTCCAGAACGGCCGCGACCCGGCCACCTTCCAGGGCCTCAACCCGACCGGTACGGAGGGCGTGTTCGGCTACACGACCATTCCGAACCTGCTGGTTGACCATGCCATGCGCAATCCGCCGATCCCGCCGGGCTTCTGGCGCGGCGTGAACAACAACCAGAATGCGTTCTACCTCGAGTGCTTCGTCGACGAGATTGCCCACGCGACGGGACAGGATCCGCTGGCCCTGCGCCAGAAGATGCTGGCCAAGAGCCCGAAGCACCTCGCCGTGCTGAACGCGGTCGCCGAGCGCGCGGGCTGGGGCAAGCCGGCTCCGGCGGGCGTCTTCCGCGGACTCGCCCAGCACATGGGCTACGGCAGCTATGTCGCTGCCTGTGCCGAGGTGTCGGTGGACGACAAGGGCAAGCTGAAGATCCACCGCATCGTGGCCGCCACGGATTGCGGCCACGCCGTCAATCCGCAGCAGATCGCTGCGCAGATCGAAGGCTCCTTCGCCTATGGCCTGAGTGCCGCGCTGCACGGCGAGATCACCGTGAAGAACGGCCGGGTGCAGGAGGAGAACTTCGACACCTACCAGGTGCTGCGGATGGACGAGATGCCGAAGGTCGAGTCGATCGTCATGCCGTCCGGCGGGTTCTGGGGCGGAGTCGGCGAGCCGACCATCTTCGTCGCGGCACCGGCGGTGATGAACGCCATCTTCGCGGCCACCGGCAAGCGCATCCGCTCGACGCCGATCCGCGACCAGGACCTGCGCAAGGCGTGACCAGCCCTCGCGCACCCGACCGGCGACGCCTCCGCGTCGCCGGATGGCGTTCTGACGCCCGGTGGCCCCGCTTGCGCGGCCGCCGGGTTGCCCCATGGCGCTCGGTCCTGGCGGCGCTGGCCGCTGCGGTATCGGGCGTTTGTCTCGCGGCCCCGGAAGCAGGAGCCGCCGGCCAGGCTCCCGCCGGAGCCACTGCATGCTCGGGGTGTCACGGCTCGTCGAGCGCCGCCAGCGTCGGCCCGCCCATTGCCGGGCGTCCGGCGGCCGACATTGCGGCCGCGATGGAGGAGTTTCGCACCGGTTCCCGCCCGGCGACGGTGATGCAGAGGATCGCCAGGGGGTTCACCCCGGAGGAATCGCGCGCCATCGCCGCCTGGTGGGCCACGGTGAATGCCGAAGGGGGAAAGAAGCCGTGACCGGCTCGCTGTCGCGCCGTGCCGTCCTCGCCAACCTTGCGGCAGGTGCCGCCGCGCTCGCGGCGCCCCGTGCGCTGGCGCAGACGCCGGCGCGCGTCGTCGTGGTGGGCGGGGGCTTCGCCGGGGCGACGGCAGCGCGCGAGTTGAAGCGGGCCGGGCTGTCGGTGACGCTGGTCGAGCCGAACCCCGTCTATACCGCGTGCCCGATGAGCAACGCCGTCATCGGCGGGCTGCGCGGCATCGCCGAACAGCAATTCGACTACGCGGCTCTCGTCGCCGAAGGAATCGCCGTGGTGCCCGGCGCGGCCGTAGCCATCGACGCCGGCGGGCGCACGGTCCGCCTCGCCGACGGAATCGTGCTGGGGTACGACCGCCTCGTCCTCGCGCCCGGCATCGAGGTTCGACTGGACGGCGCGCTGCCCGGTTACGACGAGGCGGCTTCCACGCTGATGCCGCATGCCTGGCGGGCCGGCGAGCAGACGCTTCTGCTGCGCCGCCGGCTCGAGGCGATGGAGGATGGCGGCACGGTCGTGATGGCCGTCCCGGCGAACCCCTATCGCTGTCCGCCCGGCCCCTACGAGCGCGCAAGCCTGATCGCGCACTACCTCAAGACCCGCAAGCCGCGCTCTAAGCTCATCGTGCTCGACGCGAAGGACACGTTCTCGAAGCAGCGCCTGTTCCAGCAGGCCTGGCAGGAGCTCTATCCGGGCCTGATCGAGTGGGTCGGGTTGTCGCAGGGCGGCAAGGCGACCGAGGTGATCGCGGCGGAAGGGACGGTCGTCACCGAGTTCGCCCGCCACCAGGCCGACGTCGCCAACGTGATCCCGCCGCAGCGCGCCGGCGCGATCGCCCGCCTTGCCGGCGCGGCCGACCGGAGCGGCTGGTGCCCGATCGACCCGGTCACGTTCGAGTCCCGGTTGCTGCCGGGCGTCCATGTGGTCGGTGACGCCGCCATCGCCGGGGGGATGCCGAAGTCCGCCTTCGCGGCGAATGCGCAGGCCAAGGCCGCCGCGGCGGCGATAGCCGTGCTGCTCGGCGGCGGGACGCCGGAACCGCCGAAGCTCATCAACACCTGCTACAGCCTGGTGGCGCCGGACTACGGCATCTCGGTCGCCGGGGTCTATCGGCCGGCCAACGGCCTCCTGGCGGACGTCGAGGGCGCGGGCGGCGTCAGCCCTCTCGACGCTCCGCCTGCCGTCCGGGTGCAGGAGGCGGCCTATGCCGAGGCCTGGTTCCGCACCATCGGCCACGAGGTCTTCGGCTGACATGGGCGCGCGAACCGCCGCCGTCGCCTGCCTTGTCCTTGCCGCCGCCCTGTGCGGCGCCGAAGCCGTGGCGCAACCGGCCGGCGGCGATGTCACGCCGCTCGTCATCGTCGGCGACGGCATCCCCGACCCGCTGACCGGAACGCCCGGCGATCCGGTGCGCGGGCGGGCCATCGTCGTCGACCGGCAGCGCGGGCTTTGCCTGCTGTGCCACTCCGGGCCCTTCCCGGAGCAGCGGTTCCAGGGAACCCTGGCCCCCTCGCTCGCCGGCGCCGGGGAGCGCTGGACCATCCCCCAGTTGCGCCTGCGGGTCGCCGACAGCCGGTCGATCGATCCGGCGACCATCATGCCATCGTATCACCGCATCGACGGCCTCGTCCGCGTCGCCCGGACCTTCGAGGGGCGACCGATCCTCGATGCCCGGCAGATCGAGGACGTGGTGGCCTTCCTGGCGACGCTGCGTCAGACCGAGACAGAGGGGAAGCCATGACGGACCCGACCCGGACGCCTGTCCATGCCTCGCGCCGTGCGTTTGTCGCCGGAGGCGGGAGCCTGCTGCTGGCCGTCGCGCTCGTGCGGCCGGCGCAGGCCAGCCTGGAGAGCATGACGAAGGCCGTGGCGGAGTTCACCGGCGGCCGACCGGCGCAACCGGGCGGCATCACGATCGAGATTCCCGCCCTCGTCGAGAACGGAAATTCCGTGCCGCTGACCGTCAGGGCGGCGAGTCCGATGACGGCTTCGGACTTCGTGCGTCGGATCGGCGTCTTCAACCAGTTGAACCCGCAGCCTTACGTCGCGACTTTCTTCTTCTCGCCGCGATCCGGACGCGCCCAGGTCTCGACGCGCATCCGTCTTGGCGACTCGCAGACGATCATGGCGGTGGCCGAGATGTCCGACGGCAGCTTCCGCTCGGCCAGCGCGGATCTCGTCGTCACGTTGCCTGCCTGCGTGGAAAACTGAGGAGAATCAAATGGGTCGTGCTCTCATCAGTGTTCCCCGGACAGCGCGGAAGGGCGAGATCATCGAGCTGAAGGCGCTCGTCACCCATCCCATGGAGACAGGCTACCGCCCCACCGGCGACGGCCGCTTCCATCCCCGCGACATCATCAACCGCTTCGTCGTGACCTGGAACGGCGAAGAAATCTTCAGCGCGGACCTCTTCCCCGCCATCGCCGCAAACCCTTATTTTTCATTCACTTGCATCGCGAGTGAAAGCGGCACCATCGCCTTTCGCTGGATCGACGATCGCGGCGGAGCCCAGGTCGAGTCGGCCCAGATCACGGTGACATGACCCGGATCGCCATCCTTCTCGCGACATTGGGTGCCGCGCTCGCCACCGGTGTGGCGGCGCAGGGCGACGGCCGACTCTCGGGCTTCTCGTTCATGGGGTCCGAAACGCAGGCCATGCAGAAGGACGACATGGCCAATCCCGGCATGCTGTGGGTTGCGGAAGGCCAGGCGCTCTGGTCCCAACCCGCTGGTAAGTCAGAGAAATCCTGCGAATCCTGCCACGGTCCGTCCACCGCCGCCATGACCGGCGTCGCAGCGCGGTACCCGGCCTGGGACGAGGCGGGCGAGATGGCGGTGACGCTTGAAGGTCGGATCAACCTGTGTCGGGAAAGGCACCAGGGGGCGCCGGCGTTGGGGCTCGAGGGGCGTGACATGCTGTCGCTGACGGCGTTCGTCGGTCATCGCTCCCGCGGGATGCCGATCAGTCCGCCGCCGGATCCCCGCATGCAGGGCGTCCGCAAGCGCGGGGAGACGTTGTACAAGTTACGGCAGGGACAGCTGAATTTCTCCTGCGCCAACTGCCACGACGACAATGCCGGGGGGCGGCTCGGGGCGGCTCCCATCCCGCAGGGGCACCCGACGGGCTATCCGCTCTACCGCCTTGAGTGGCAGTCCGTGGGCAGCCTCCAGCGCCGGTTGCGCAACTGCCTGACCGGCGTGCGCGCGGAGCCATTTTCGCTGGGTTCGCAAGAGTTTACGGCGCTCGAAGCCTATCTTGCCTGGCGGGCGCGTGGGATGGAGGTGGAAACGCCGGCCGTCCGCCCCTGACAAGAAGATGCGTCGCGACCGTCCGTCGTCCGGCTCCGGTCCGCACAGACGCAGCGAGACCCCAGCAGCAGACGTCGGCAGACGCGGACGACTGTCCCGAGAGGGTACAACGGCTGGACTGCCGGCCTCCGGACCGCGAAAAGCCGAAGGATCGCGGTGACGGACGGTCAAGGCTCCGCCGGCGACTTGTGTAAACCGCGCCTTGCATTTGCCGCCTTCAAGCATTACGTACATGCGCATCGACATTTGGCCGGACTATCGGGCCGTATCGCCTCGCACAACGCGGCGCACGTTCAGACGCTCCCCAAACATCGACGACCGGCAGGAACTCGCCACGCTGTGTGGCGTGAGCTTTGCCATATTGAAACGACCCAGACGGGGAAGTGAGATGCTGACAGGCACCGTAAAGTTCTACAACGTTCAGAAGGGCTACGGCTTCATTCAGCCGGACGACGGCAGCAAGGACGTTTTCGTCCATGCGACCGCGCTCGAGCGCGCTGGCATGACCAGCCTGAACGAGGGCCAGAAGGTTGCTTTCGACACGCGTGAGGACCGCCGCACCGGCAAGATCGCCGTCGGCAACATCCAGGCCGCGTAAGCGTTGAGACGTGGGCGGGCGCGGCCAGCCGCACCCGCCTCCGGCACGATGGCACAGGAAACGGCGGCCGGCCTGCGGCCCCGCTCCACCCCGTCTGGTCACGTTCTGCAAGAACAAGAAAGACCAGACATGACGTTCACGTTCACGTCGCGCCCGTCGCGACGCAATCCCGTCACCGATGCCTCGACCTTCAAGGTCGCCAGGCTCTGGACGGACGAAGACGGCGGCCACCGCGAGGTTTCTCACCTCGTCGACCGCTCCTACCCCTACCAGTCGCTGCGCGAACTGCGCTGGCATCTGGCGGAAAGATTCGACCGACCGGTCGAAACACTTGACATTCGCCGCGCCTGACGGCACGGCATCGGCCACACATCGCCCGCGCAGATCGCGCGGGCCAGACACCGAGGATCGGAAAGTTCGCAATGCAGGTGCTCGTCCGCGACAACAATGTCG
>CAZJCW010000029.1:0-25401 GCA_964544365.1 uncultured Alsobacter sp. | reverse complement strand
GTTGATGGATCGGTTGCCTAGTGCCCTCGCACCCCATTCCATGCGGCCCCGACAGCGGGCCACGATCTCACCGGAGACGAGCAGTTCAAGGCCCAGATCGTCGGGATTGCCGGCCGGCGTGACCTTGAGACCGGCGGCCGAAGCCGCTTCGAGAGCCCTTCTCTCGTCGGCCTCGGTGTAGCCGGCGCCAAAGTAGAGGTTCTCGAAGACCCCGGTCCCGTCGGGACGGGTTCCGGTGATCTCGGCGTGGCGCAGGAGCGTCGCGCCGATGGACAGGGACTCGTCCCCACCGGACGGCATGACATAGAGCGAGCGCAACTCGGGCAGTTCGCCGATCAGCATGTTCGCCTTGACGTTCATGAACACGCCGCCGCCGCACACGACATCCGGGATGCCGGTGGCGGCGATGCAGTGCCTGACCCAGTCGACCAGCATCTCCTCGGTGAAGGCCTGGACCGCACCGGCGACCGTGTCGAAACGGACACGCTCGAAGCTGTCGCGCAGGAACTCGTAGCAATAGTTCGTCGAAAGCTCGCCGGCCTGCTCGAAGCGCAAGCCGTCCGAGGAGAGCCGCAGAAGCGAGCGCAGGCGATCGGCGGCCTTCTCCACCCGCTCCGGCGAAGCATAGGGGGCCATGCCCATCAGCTTGTACTCGTGTTCCCACGGGGTCATTCCCATGAGCATCGTCACGCGCGAGTAGATCTTGCCGAGAGACGCGTGCCGGTCGGTCGAGGCGATGCGCTCGATGCGGCCGTCGCGGACGATCGAAACCGTCGCGCAGAGGCCGTCGCCGGCCCCGTCGCAGGTCAGCGCGAGCAGAGGACGGCCGTCCGCCCCGTTCGGCGCCGAGTAGATGGCCGCGGCGGCGTGGGCCAGATGGTGCTCGATGAAGCGGACCTTCTCGGCAGCGACGCCGAGATGGTCGCAGGCCTGGGCGATTCGGTCCGCCTTGCGCTGCTCGAAGATCAGCTTCTGGTAGCCCTTGGGTTGAGAGGCGTCCCTGCGCTGGTCTTCGATTCCGACGCAGTACCAGGGCTCCAGCTCCGTCAGGTAGTCCTGCTTGTGCATGAAGAGCGAGGCGTAGACGAACTCGGTGAGATCGCGGGCGGCGACGCCGCCGATCCTCAGCACCTCGTCGATGGAACGGCGCGGATAGCCGACGTCGTTCTTGCGCCGCGACAACCGCTCCTCGTTCACCGAAGCCACGACCTTGCCGTCGACGACGAGGGTCGCGCCGCAGTTGTGTCCGTCGTGGATGCCGAGAAGGATGATGGGCGGCTTCGTCATGGCTCTTCCGTCGAATGAAGCGCGACTCGAGGCCGGTCGCCGCTCTGGCAGGCCGGCGCGCGGCGCGGTGATCCCCGCCCCATCAGTCGCCCGATGTCAAGCTTTGCACCGCTCGCGCCACCGGACACGCCTTGTAAGCGGTCTGCTTTAGCGCTACCCGGCGGTCATGACGAGCCCCCTGCTTCTGTATCTGGTCACCGAGGACTGGTACTTCCTGTCCCACAGGCTGCCGATGGCGCGCGCCGCCCGGGACGCCGGGTTTCGTGTCGCCGTGGCGACGCGCGTCGACAAGGGCGCGGAGGCCATCCTTCGGGAAGGCTTCGACCTGCATGCCCTGTCCTGGGACCGGGGAGCCGTGAGCCCGCTGTCGCTGGCGACATCCGTGGCGGAAGTGGCTGCGCTCTACCGGCGGCTCGAGCCCGACCTGCTCCACCATGTCGCCATGAAGCCGGTGATCGTCGGCAGCATCGCTGCCCGGTTGACCGGCCGCAAGGCGGTCGTCAACGCCGTGACCGGGCTGGGCTCGACCCTGATCCCGGCGAACGGACGGCTGTCGCTGTCGGGACGCGCGGTGCGCGCCGCGCTTCCCGTCCTGCTCAATCGTCGTGGCTGGGATGTCGTCGTGCAGAACGATGACGACCGGGCCATGCTGACGGGCCTCGGCATCGCGCCTGACCGGTTCACGGTCATCCGCGGATCGGGGATCGACATCGAGCATCACGCGGTGATGCCGGAGCCCGATGGCCCCGTCACCTTCGGCTTCGCCGCCCGGATGCTGGACGACAAGGGCGTGCGCCCCCTTCTGGCGGCGTTCTCGTCGCTGAGAGCCCGCGGACTGGCTATCCGCCTGCTGCTGGCGGGGACTCCCGATCCGGACAACCCGACCTCGCTGACTGAAGCCGAGATGCAGGATGCCGCGAACAGCCCCGGGGTCACGTGGTTGGGGCATGTCGCGGACATCCGGTCGCTTTGGGCCCAGGCCCATGTCGCGGTGCTCCCGTCCCGCCGCGAGGGCCTCCCCAAGGCTCTGCTGGAAGCCGCTGCGGCCGGCCGGCCCATCGTCGCGACCGACGTGCCCGGCTGCCGGGAAATCGCGCGCCAGGGGCAGAACGCGCTGACAGTGCCCGCCGACGACCCCGAGGCACTTGCCGGCGCGATGGCAATGCTGGCCGAGGACGGCGCGATGCGGCGGCGGTTCGGCATGGCGGGCCGGACGCTCGTCGAATCGGACCTCTCCTCCACGGCGGTGGCGCAGGCAACCCTTGATCTGTACCGCCGCTCGCTGTCCCGGACATGACGCGCTCAGGGCTGCCGCGTGACCGGATCGCGCGTTCATGCTATGAACATGCGATCGTTGCGGCCGGACGCCATGACAGATACGCAGAACCGCATCACCCCCGCCGCGGGAAACCCGAACGAGGACGAGATCACGCTCGGCGTGCTCTCGACCGTTCAGGCTGACGCACACGTCTCGCAGCGGCTGATGGCGCGCGAACTCGGCGTGGCGCTCGGGCTCGCGAACGCCTACCTCAAGCGTTGCGTGCGGAAGGGCTACATCAAGGTCCAGCAGGTTCCCCGGCGTCGCTACGCCTACTACCTGACGCCGCAGGGCTTTGCCGAGAAGGCGCGCCTGACGGGCGAGTACCTCTCCTCGTCGCTGCGCTTCTTCCGGCGCTCCCGCGAGCAGTTGTCGGATCTGCTGGGCGTCTGCGCCTCGCGCGGGTGGCGGCGGGTGGCGCTGCTCGGCGTTTCGGATCTTGCCGAGATCTGTACGCTGAGCGTGCACGACGCCGACATCGTCATCGTCGGAATCGTCGATCCGGCCAGCGGCCGCGACCAGTTCTGCGGCCTTCCGGTGGCCAACAGGCTGGCCGAGCTCGGCCCCGTGGACGCCATCGTCGTGACGGCGATGAGGGGCGCCGAGGAGATGATCGCCGCCCATTGCGGGGACCTGCCGCCCGACCGGATCATGGCGCCGCGCGTCCTGAGGCTCGGGCTCACGGCCACCGCGACCCGGGCAGCCGCATCGTGAAGCGGTGGTTCGTCGTCCATACGCAGCCGCGCATGGAAGGGGTCGCCGCCGAGCATCTCGCCCGGCAGGCTTTCGACGTCTATTGCCCGCGTTTCCAGAAGCGGCGCAGCCACGCGGGCCGGGTGGAGCACATTCCCTCCCCGCTTTTTCCCCGCTACCTCTTCGTTGCCTTCGATCCGGCCGAGCCGGCGTGGCGCGCCATTCGCTCGACGCGCGGCGTGGTCGACCTGGTCCGCAGCGGCTCGGAGCCCGCGTGGATCGACGACGGGGTCGTGGCCGAGATCCGCGGTCGCGAGGATGCCGCCGGGCACGTGGTCCTGGCGCGGCAGTTCGAGCCGAAGTCCGGCGACCTGGTGCGGATCGAGGACGGCGCGTTCGCCCAGCGGACCGCGATCTTTACGGCCATGAAGGACGACGAACGGGTGGTCGCCTTGCTCTCGCTGCTCGGCCGGACCATCGAGGTCGTCCTGCCCGTCACCCATATCGCCCCGGCGCGCTGACGTCGCGCGTCCCGAAAGAACGATCCCATGCCTGCTGCAGACGAGACCCTGATCGACCGCTTCTACCGCGCCCGGAACGCGAGGGCGGCCTGGGAGGCGGAGATCATCCGGCGTGCCGACGGTCTCGCGCTGACGTTCGACCGCGACTTCTTCTTCCACATGAACCCGCTCTACGAGCCGCACGCGGCCATGTCCTACGTCGTCGGCCGGTACGAGGCCGTCTACGACGTTCTGGCGAAGCTGCGTCCGCAGAGCGTCCTTGAAATCGGCTGCGCGCACGGGCTGTCCGCATGGCTCATGACGAGCTACGCGCAGGAGGTGGTGGCTCTCGACATCGGCCCGAGCCGGGCTGCCGTGGGACGGCACGTCTTTCCCGAGATCACGTTCGTGGAAGAGGACTGGCTCGCCTATCTCGAGCGGAGCGGGCGCGTCTTCGACGTGATCGTGTCATCCCACGGGCCCATCATCTGGCACGATGCCCTGCCTCGCTTCTGCCGGCACTACGTCAATGTCGGGTATCGCACGCAGAACTGGGCGGAGAGCCTTTCCGGCCGCCACAAGATCAAGGGGCGGCAGGTGTCGTTCTCGACGACGCTGTGGAGCGCGGAGGACGCCGGCCAAAATCGACGCGAACCGGGCTACTGGCGCTATTTCGCCCGTCGCAACTGGCTGAAGGAAGCCAGGCACGCGGTGTCGCACGGCTACGCCCTGCCGCTCTGAGGGGGCCTTCGTCGTGCTGCGCGACCCGCGTCAGGTCATGTAGTCCGCCCCGCCGCGCAACTGGCCGGCGGCGACGCGACGGCGCCACCAGTCGACGGACGCTGCCAGACCCTCCTCGAGGGAGACGCGCGGCGTCCAGCCGGTCGCGCCGGTGAGCCGGCCGTGGTCGGCGATCAGGGCCTTGACCTCCGACTTGTCCGGCCTCAGTCGGGCTGCCTCGCTGACGACGGGCTTGTTCGTGCCGCACACCGCGCGGATGGCTTCGACGGTGTCGCCGATGGTCACGGACCGCCCGGTTCCCCCATTGTAGGCCGTTCCATATGCGATCCCCTCGGCCGTGCCGATGGCGAGGAAGGCGCGGGCGGTGTCGACCACGAAGGTGAAATCGCGCCGCGGGGCAAGGTCGCCGACCCGGATCTCCGCGCAGTCGGGATCCAGCGCCTGGCGGATCACCGTCGGGATCACCGCGCGCTCGCTCTGGCGAGGGCCGAAGGTGTTGAACGGGCGCAGCGTCACCACGGGGACGTCGAAGGAGCGCGCATAGGCCTCGGCCAGCATGTCGGCCGCGATCTTCGTCGCCGAATAGGGCGACTGGCCCTGGAGCGGGTGGGTTTCGTCCATCGGCTCGTGCCGGGCCGTGCCGTAGACCTCGCTCGTCGAGGTGTGCACGATGCGGCGCAGCCCGTGCGCGCGGGCGGCCTCGAGCACGTTCAGCGTGCCGGTGACGTTGGTGTCCACGTAGGAGCGCGGCGCGGCGTAGCTGTAGGGAATGGCGATCAGGGCGGCGAGGTGGAAGCAGATGTCCTGCCCGCGCAGGAACTCCATGACGAAGCCGCCGTCGCGCACGTCGCCGCGGACGACCTCCACCTGCGACCGGATCGCCGGTGCCAGGTCGTCGAGCCAGCCAAGGCCATCGAACGAGGAGTAGACCGCGAGCGCGCGAACCTTCGCGCCGGCCGCGACCAGTTCCTCCACCACATGCGAACCGATGAAGCCATCGGCCCCGGTGACGGCAACGGAGAGACCCTTGTAGCTCAAAAGACGACCTCCGCTTCCGTTGCGCGACTGAGCCGAACACGACCCTGCCGCGTCAGGCCGAGCGCCCTAGGATCATGTTTTCGCAACGTCTTTCCCGCCGGCCGGCGGCTTTGCGACACGAGGATGCTCTAGCGGGGCCAAAGCCCCGGATCAAGGATCTCGTCGGGCAGCCCGGAGAACTTCTCCGCCAGCGCCTCGGCGTCCTTGCGCGGGAGCGCCGGGCGGGAGAGGGCGTCGAGATGGGCGTCAAGTTGCCGGAGCGTGTCGACGCCGACGACGAAGGCATCGACGAAGGGAGCGGCGCGCATCGCGGCAAGGGCGATATCCGAGCGGGGTCGATCAAGCCGGCGGGCGAGTTCATCAAGGCTCGCCAGCCCAGGCGCCAGCGCCCGCAGATGGTCCGGCAGGTCGGCCTCGGGCATCAGAAGTGCGCCCTGGAGGAACAGCGACCGCGCATAGACCACGGCACCCGCACGGCGCGCAGCCTCCGCCAATGGACGGTAACGCCGGTCGGCGATGCTGGCGGGAAGCTGGACCGCGGCGACATGGATGGCATCCAGCACGCGGGCCAACGCCTCGGGACGGGTCGCCGAGACGCCCCAGGCCCCGATCTGCCCCGCCGACAACGCTTCCTCGAGCACGTCGCGGACCCCTGGCGACAGGACATCGTCCTCGCGATGCGCCAGGACCAGTCCGAGGCGGCGAAGACCCAGCGCTTCCCGCGACACCGCGAGCGAACGACGGGCCGCCTCCGGCTTGTCCGGCTCGGCCACCCGGGTCAGGGGCGCGAGCTTGGTGATCACGGGAAGCGGCTTTTCCGTGGTCGCAAGCCATGCGCCGATCACGGATTCCGAGTCGCCATACGCCCTCGCCGTGTCGAGGGCGGCGACGCCGCGTGCGGCGGCATGGTCGAGGATCCGGTGCGCCGCCGCGATGTCCGGCCGGCCGGTGCGATTCGCCACGCCATAGGCCATCCCCAGCTGGACGGTGCCGAGAATCAGGGATGGTTCCGGGACGGAGGCGACGGGCGCGGTCATCCCATTCGAGTCGCACGGCTTTCCCGGCCCGTCAACGCCCGGTGTTCACGCCGTGAACATTTCGCTTGACCGGCGCGCTGCAGCGGGCGTACCGCTCTCAGTTGCAAGATGACGCGGTCTGTCAACCGTTGCGAAGAAACCTGGGGGCGGGCGTGCTTGGGCACCCGTCCTGCGGTAGCCGTCGGCCGGCCGTCCAGCGCGCCATGACCGCCCTCCCCCGCATCCCCCTCGCCGTCCCCGACCTGCGCGGCCGTGAGGCCGAGCTGTTGTTGCGCTGTGTCCGCGACAACTGGGTGTCCTCCGCCGGCCCCGAGGTCACCGCCTTCGAAGGCGCCCTGCGCGAGTTGACCGGCCGCCGGCATGCCGTGGCGCTCGTCAACGGCACCGCCGCGCTGCACATGGCTCTGGTCGGCGCCGGGGTCAGGCCCGGCGACCGTGTGATCGTGCCGGACTGGACCTTCGCCGCGTCGGTGAACGCGGTCTGCCATGCGGGCGCCGTGCCCGTCTTCGTCGACGTGACGGACGAGGATTGGGGACTGGACCCGGACCTCACGGACGAGGTCCTGCGCCGCGATCCGACGGTAAAGGCCGTCATCGCGGTCGATCCGCTCGGCCATGCGGCCAGCCTGGGCCGCCTCGCGGCGGTCTGCGAGGCTGCCGGCGCTGCACTGATCGAGGACGCCGCCGGCGCGATCGGGGCGCGCCACGACGGCCGGCCCTGCGGCGCCTTCGGGCTCGTGTCGACGTTTTCCTTCAACGGAAACAAGACGGTCACGGCGGGTGGCGGCGGCATGCTCGTGACCGATGACGACGCCGTCGCGCGCCACGTCCGGCACATCTCGACGCAGGCGCGGCCGACCGCCGACTATGTCCATGACGCCGTCGGCTACAACTACCGCATGACCAACATCAACGCCGCCGTCGGCCTGGCCCAGATGGAGCGCCTTGCCGACATGGTGGCGGCGAAGGTCGCGATCGCCGGTCGCTACGATGCGGCTCTTGCCGGCCGGAACGACCTCGTGCCGATGCCCCGGCCGGCCCATTCGCAGTCCAGCGCCTGGCTCTACTCGGTCAGAACCCCGTCCGAGGCCGCGTCGCGCGATCTCGTCGCCGCGATGGACCTGGCCGGGATCGACGCGAGGATCTTCTGGCGGTCCCTGTCGGCACAGTCGCCCTGGGCCGGATCGGGCACGCTGACGCGCGGCGTTTCGGCCGGATTGTCGGGCACCGTCGTCTCCCTGCCCTGCTCGTCGTCCCTGGGCGAGGAGGATCAGGAGCGCGTGATCGCGGTGCTCTCCCGCTTCGAGGGCAGGAAAGCGGCATGAGCGACGCCGGCCAGGGGCCCGTTCTCCTCGTCGGCGCCGGGGGGCACGCCAAGGCCGTCGTCGACATCCTGCAGGCCCGGGGGCTCGCGCCGACGATCTATGTCGATCCGCGGCGGTCGGACTGGATCGAGGCTCGCTTGCCGGGGATCAGGCACTTCGCCTCGGAGGACGATGCCGCGCTGCCGTCGGTGGCACGCTTCGTCCTGGCCGTGGGTGGAACATCCGCGTCCGCGCTGGCGCGGCGCCGCGAGCTGGGCGCCATGCTGACCCTGCGCGGGTGGAGCGCTCTCGGCGTCGTGCACCCGTCGGCCATCGTGAGCCCTTCGGCCGTCGTCGGGCCTGGCGCGACGGTGCTGGCGGGAGCGGTCGTGCAGCCGGACGCCGTCCTGGGACGCTTCGCCATCGTCAATTCGCGGGCGGTCGTCGAGCACGACGCCGGGGTCGGCGCGGGCTCCCACGTGGCTCCGGGAGCCATCGTCCTCGGCGGCGCGCAGGTGGGCGAGGACGTCATGATCGGCGCCGGCGCGGTGGTCCTACCCGGCGACCGCGTGGCGAACGGGGCGCTCGTGCGCGCCCTCAGTGTGCATTCGGGCTCCCCCGGGGCCGGCTCCGCGAGGATGAAGGCATGAAGTTCAAGGACGGCCAGAAGCCCTACGTGATCGCCGAGATCGGCGCCAACCACAATGGCGACATGTCCCTGGCGCGCAAGATGATCGACGTGGCCCGCGATATCGGATGCGACGCCGTCAAGTTCCAGTCATGGGACGAGGATCTCTTCGCCAAGGTCGTCTACGAGGAGAACAAGTTTCTCGGCGACGATTATCGCGAGCGCGACGATCACACGCTCGAGACGATCATGGAGGAGTTCAAGGTCACGCGCGAGGAGATGCGCGAACTGGCGGACTACTGCAGGAAGGCCGGGATCGATTTTTCGTCCACGCCCTTCGCGCCGACGCAGATCGACGATCTCGTCGCCTTCGGCGCTCCCTACATCAAGATCGCGTCGATGGACCTCGTGTCCGACTACCTGCTGAAGCACGCCGCGCGGACCGGCCTGCCCGTGGTCCTGTCCACCGGGTTCGGGACGCTCGAGGAGATCGACCACGCGGTTCGGGTGATCGAGGCGGAAGGCAACCGCGACATCGTGCTGCTGCACTGCATCGCGCTGTATCCTCCGGCCGACGAGATCGTGAACCTCGCCAACATGGACATGCTCCGGACGGCCTTCGGTTATCCGGTCGGCTTCTCCGATCACACGCTCGGACCGGAAATCGCTCTCGCATCCTTCGCGCGAGGGGCGGTGATCTTGGAAAAGCACTTCACGCTCGACAAGGAAATGTTCGGGTGGGACCATAAGATTTCCGCCGATGTTCCTGAAATGACAGCAATCTGTCGCGGTCGCGACCGCATCCACGCGGCCATCGGCATTCCGCGTCGCGTGGTCAGCGAGGCCGAGAAGGCCCGTGCACCGGAGTTCCGCAGGTCCATCGTGGCGGCACGCGCCATCGCCAAGGGTCACCGGATCACGGCGGACGACATCACCTACAAGCGGCCGGGGCGCGGACTGGCGCCGAATGCCGACGCTCTCGTGATCGGGCGCGTCGCGCTGCGCGACCTCGCGCCGGACGACCTGCTCTCCTGGACGGACCTCGCGGCGGACGGGTGATGATCGCCGTCGTGCCGGCCCGGGGCGGCTCCAAGGGGCTGCCGCGCAAGAACCTGAAGATGCTCGCAGGCAAGCCCCTGATCGTGCACACGCTGGAATGCGCGCTCGCCGCGTCTTCCATCGAGAGGGTGGTCGTCTCCACCGACGACGAGGAGATCGCGTCGGTGGCCCGGCAGGTCGAGGGCGTCGAGACGCCGTTCCTGCGCCCGGCCATGCTCTCCGGTGACACCGCTTCGGCCGTGGATGTCTACCTCCACGCAGCCGCCGCACTGGGCGACGCGACCCGCGGCGTGGACACGCTGTGTGCGCTCCTCCCGACGGCCCCTCTCCGGCAACCGGCCGACATCGATGCGTGCGTCGCGCTGTTTCGCGACAAGCGGGCCGAGGTCGTCCTGTCCGTCGTGGCGGCAAAGCCGGCCGCCTGGCAGCAGGCGATGCAGGACGATGGCCGGCTGGCGCCGGTTCCCGGGGTCGACCCGAGCATCGACAACCGCCAGGGCTATGGGCGGACCGTTATCCCAAACGGCGCCGTCTACGTCTTCGACGTTGCCGGTCTGGCGCGAACCCGCACCTATTTCGGTCCGCGCACCTACGGTATCGAGATGCCCGCTTCGCGATCGATCGACATCGACGGACAGGACGATCTCGACATGGCCGAGGCCATCATGGCGTGGCGGGTGTCGGCGTGAGGGTCGCCGTCGGCACATGCCTCTACGAGAGCGCGCGGCCGTACATGGCCGACTGGTGTTCCGGAATCCTTGCCGCCGCGGGACACGCTCCGGGCTCCGTTGCCGTCGTCGCAGTGAATGACGGTCTCGCGGACCCGCACCGCGCGCTGGAGGTGCTGGCCGGCCGGTTGCCCGTCTCGGTGGTGAACGCGCCGGAGGGAGCGGGCATTCCAGCGGTCCGCCAGGCCATGGTTGCGGCCTGCGCGGCAGGTGACGCCGACGCTGTCGCCTTCTGCGATGCCGACGACATCATGGCTGACGACGCCCTGGCCGTTCATGCCGCCACGCTGGCGGAAGCGGACGTCTCCGTGGGGGATCTCGTGCCGTTCGGGGCCACGAGTGACACGGGTCGTGCCCAGTTCGGAGACGACCTTCCCGTCGACATCTCGGCGGAGACCCTGCGCGACTGGAATGTCTGCGGCTTTTCGAATACGGCGGTTCGCCGGTCGACCCTGCAGCGTGTGGCGAGCCTGACCTTTCCGCCCGTGACCGCCGTCGACTGGTGGATGTTCGCGACGCTGGCCCAGGCCGGGGCGCGGATCCGCGGAGTCCGTCGCGTCGTCGCGATGTACCGGCAGCATGCGGCAAACACTCTCGGGGCCGGACCGGCCAGGGCGCTGGAGGCAGCCCGGGCACGCCTTCGGATGGTTGCGCAGCATCATCGGGCGCTTGGCGGCGAAGGGTCGGCTGCGCGGGCGCAAGCGGCCGATGCGCTGGCCCGCTCTCCCGGGTTGGCCGCATTCCTGACGGATCCGGGGCCTCAGGGAGGCCCCTGGTTTGCCGATACAGCCCGATGGATCGACGCTGCCCGGCCCAAGACGAACAGGATCGCCACGGCATGAGCGAGGGTTTCTTTCTGTCCGGCCCGACCGTTGGCCTGCGAGGGCTGACCCGCGAGGATCTTCCCGCCTATCGCCGGTGGATCGAGAATCCCGCGGCGACGGCATTCATGGAGACGGGATGGCGGCCGCCGTCGGATGCCGAGATGGAGTCGCTCTACAAGGCGTCGACCGAGCCGAACGACACGGTCGTCTTCGCCATCCAGCCGCACGGACTTGGACGCGCGGTCGGCAGCTGCGGCCTCTACCTGATCCAGTGGATCTGCCGCAGGGCCGAGTTCCGCATCCTCATCGGGGATGACGAAGGCCGCGGCCGGGGCTACGGGACCGAGGCGGCGAAGCTTGTGCTCGCCTATGCCTTCGACAAGCTGAACCTCGAGATCGTCTATCTCGGCGTCAACCTGGAGAACGGCGGGGCCATCCGCTCCTACGAGAAGGCCGGGTTCCGCAGGGAAGGCATCCGCCGCAAGCTGGTCTACCGGAACGGACGCTACTACGACGTCGTGATGATGAGCATCCTGCGCGAGGAATGGCAGTCCGGAGGCATCGAAGCCCGTTGACGTCCGTGAAGGTCGCGATCGTGGGACTGGGCCGGATCGGAGCGCGCTACGCCTCGGCCGACGGCGTGCCTCGCAATCACGTGGCGGCAGTCCTCGCGACGCCGGGCCTGGCGCTGTCGGCGGTCGTCGACGAGGATCCCGCCGCCCGTGAAGCGTCGCGCGAGATCGCTGCGGCGGCCGGGGCCCGGATGCTGGAGTCGATCGCGGAACTGGAGGCTGGCGTCGCCGAGGTGCTCGTGGACGCGACCGGCTCGCCGGACCGTCGTCCGGTCCTCGCCGCGGCCCAACGCATCGGTGCGCGCCTTGTCGTCGTGGAGAAGCCCGTCGCCGCCGACCTGCCGGGCGCGGTCGCGCTGGCGGAGGCGGCCGACGGCAGCGGACTGACCGTCAGGGTCAACTTCCAGCGAAGGCTGGACGCCCGGCACGCAAGCCTGAAGCCCGACGAGGCGCCTGCGCTGGTGCAGGGCGCCTACGCAAAGGGCCTTCTCAACTATGGCTCGCACCTCGTCGACCTGCTGCTCGACTGGATGGGTCCCGTCGAGGCGGTCCGCGCGCATGGCGACGCAGCGGAGGGCGACGACCCGTCCATCGGCTTCGACATCCGTTTCCGGAACGGCGGGACGGGGTCCATCGCTGCACTGCCTGGACTGGGCTGGGACGTGTTCGAACTGACGTTCTTCGGCCGCTTCGGTCGCATCGACTTGCACAATGGCGGCGCGAATCTGTCGCAGGCGCTGCCAATGCCCGACGCGATCTACCCGGGCTACACGCATCTGGTGGCGAACGACATGCCGACGGCGCCCGTCGCCGGCCTTGCCGAACTCCACGCGGCGGCACGCGAGCACGTCCTCGCCGGCGCCGCGATGCCGGGAACGACACCACGAGAGGCCGTTCTCGGCCTCGCCATCATCGATGCCGTCCGCCGTTCCGCCAGCACCGGCTGCGGCTGGCAGGTCCCACGGCTCAACGCCTAGACAGCGGAGACCCCATGTCCAAGGACACGCTCGCACTCCTCGGCGGCACACCGGTCAACGACAGGCCGCAGCCGCGCTACAACACGATCGGCGATGCCGAGAAGGCGGCCGTGATGGCGGTGCTGGACTCCGGCGAGCTATCCGGGTTCGTCGCGGCGCCCGGTGACTGGTTCTTCGGCGGGCAGCGGGTGCGCGCCCTCGAGGAGGCCTTCCGCAGCCACTTCGGGGTGAAGCACGCAGTCGCGGTGAATTCGGCCACCTCGGGACTGCATGCCGCGCTGATGGCGATGGATCTCGGGCCCGGCGACGAAGTGATCGTGTCGCCCTACACGATGCACGCCTCGGCGACGATGATCGTGATGTGCGGCGCGGTGCCGATCTTCGCCGACATCGAGGACGAGACGTTCTGCATCGACCCCGGCGCGGTCGAGGCCCTGATCACGCCGCGGACCCGGGGCGTCGTCGCGGTCAACATCTTCGGCCATCCGGCAGCGCTCGACCCGCTGCGGGCGATTTGCGACCGGCATGGGCTGTTCCTGCTGGAGGACAACGCCCAGGCGCCGGACGCCACCTATTTCGGACGCAAGACCGCGACCATCGGCGACGCGGGCGTCTTTTCCTTCAACCGGCACAAGACGATGCAGTGCGGCGAAGGCGGCGTCATCATCACCAATGACGACCGGATTGCCCGGAAAGCCGCTCTCTTCCGGAACCATGGCGAGACGGTCGTCGAGGCGTGGGGCGAGACGGACCTCGTGAACACGCTTGGCGTGAACTACCGCATGGGCGAGATGGAAGCGGCGGTCGCGGGGGTGCAGTTCGCCCGCCTGCCGGAGCTCAACGCGAAGCGCATCGCCCTGTGCGACCGCCTCACGGCGAACCTCGCCTCCGTGCCCGGCATCACGGCGCCCAAGGTCGCCGACGGGTGCTCGCACGTCTATTACTTCTACGTGATGAAGTACGACGAGCGCGCCACGGGCATCCCGCGCGATCTCTTCGCCAAGGCTTTCCAGGCCGAAGGGTTCCCGATCCGCGCCGGCTACCTGAAGCCGCTCTATCTCGAGCCCATGTACCAGAAGAAGGTCGGCATCGGCCGGCATGGCTTCCCCTGGACCGCCAACCCGTCCAACGCAGAGATCTCCTATGCACGCGGCATCTGCCCGACGGTGGAGCGGCTGCAGGACAGCGAGATCCTGCTCACCGCCTACATGCACCCTCCCCTGACCGTCGACGACATGGACCGCTACGCCGAGGCGATGCGCAAGGTGATCGCCAACGCGGATGCCCTGCGCGCGATGGCTGCGCGGCAGGCGGCGGAGTAACGTGCCGTCCAAGGGCAAGCGGGCAGCCCGGTGAACCGGATCGGCTTCGTCGCCTACGAGGCCGGCGCGGCGGCAGCCATGGCGCCGGTCTGGTCGAGGCTCGGCGCACGGGCTCTGGTCGCGCTGTCGCCGGTGGCAGCCCACCGCACCGCGACGACACCCCATGTTCCGCTGGGGGACGACGAACCGCCGCCGCCGGAAGCCCTGGCGGGCCTCGGCGCGCTCCTGCTCTCCGCAACGGGGCGCAAGGCCGAGGGCGAAGTCATCGCCCTGGCCCGTTCGGCCGGCGTACCGGTTGTGCAGATCGTGGACACGTGGGGCCCCTACGCGCCGCGTTTCGCGCACGGATCGGCGGACGTCGTTGCCGTCGTCGACGCCGCCGCGGCAGCCGAGGCTCGCGCAGACGGGCTTGAGCCCTCACGCATCCGCGTCACCGGAAATCCGGCCTGGGAGGACTGCCCTGCCCTGCCGGCGGCACGGCGCGGGCGGGTCGCCTTCCTGGCCCAGCCGGTGCGGCGGCTCTACGGCAGTCGCCTCGGCTATGACGAGGTCACAGCGCTCGGCTGTTTGCGCGCGCTCAAGGACGAGAGGCCGGACCTGATCGACATGATCGTCGTCGTCCCGCATCCCGCCGGCGACGACGCCGTCGCGGGGCCGGACGAGGAGACGATGTCGATGCCGGAAGCCCTTGCGAGCTGCGCCGACGTGACGGGGATGTTCTCCTCGGCGATGGTCGACGCGCTGCTCGGCGGTCGCCGGGTCGCTTCGATCCAGCCGGGGCTCCCCGCCGAGGATGCCTGCCCGCTGTCGCGCCACGGCCGCATCGCCCGTTGTGGCACGGCCGGCCAGCTCGCCGACGCTCTCCTTGGCGGCGTTCTCCTGGGCGCCCCCCACGACGCGGGATCGCTGCGGGCCGCCATGGCCGGAAGTCGAGACCGGCTGGCCCGCCTCCTCGAGGCGGCGGCCGCCCGGCCGGGAGCTGCGGCGTGAAGATCATCGGCCTCGTGCAGGCACGGATGGGGTCGTCGCGCCTGCCGGGAAAGGTGCTCCTTCCCCTGTGCGGCAGGCCGCTGGTCGGTCACATCCTCGACCGGCTCCGGGCGACGCCGGGCGTTGACGGACTGGTGGTCGCGACGACACGCGACAGCCGCAACGATCCGCTCGAGGCGTTCGCGATGCGGGAGGGCGTGCCCGTCTTCCGGGCCACCGGCGAGGATGACATCGCGGAGCGGCTGCACGGGGCGGCGGTCCTGTCGGGAGCCGACGCGATCCTGAAGGTCAACGGCGACTGTCCGCTCGTGGATCCGGCGATCATGGCGCTGCTCGTGGATCGGTTCCGGGTCGGCGATGTCGACTACGTGTCGAACAAGATCCGCTGGACCTGGCCCGAGGGGCTGAGCGCCGAAGTGATCGCGACGTCCGCGCTGGAGTGGGCCGACCGCACGCTTGCGACGCCCGAGGACCGCGAGTTCACGGCGAACCTCATCCGCGACGACCGCGAGCGATTCCGTGTCGCATCGGTCGAGGGGCCGCTCGACCTGACCCGCTGGAAGTGGTCGGTGGACACGCCGGAGGACTTTCGCGAGGTCGCGGCGATGTTCGACGCGCTGTATCCGTCGGACCCCTTGTTCGGGCTCGGCGCAATCCTGACCCACCTCGGCCATCCCGCCGCCGCATCCCCCGCCCATGCGTCCGCCAACGCCTGACGGAGTCACGCCACCATGACCGAACATCCGCGCAGCTTCGGCTCCCCGCCCTTCCCGAACCTTCGCTACTGCATGCGCTGCTGCCTGCCGGAGACGACGGAGGGCATCCAGTTCGACGAGATGGGCATCTGCCTCGCCTGCCGCTCGCAGGAGGAGAAGATGCGCATCGACTGGGCGGCGCGCGAGCGCAAGCTCAGGACGCTGCTGGAGGACGCCAAGGCGAAATCCGGCGCGAACTACGATTGCATCGTGCCGATCTCGGGCGGCAAGGACTCCGCCTACCAGCTCCACATCCTCGTCAACGTCTACAAGATGACGCCGCTGGCAGTCACGTTCAGCCACAACTGGTTCACCGAGACCGGCAAGTTCAACCTCGCCAACATCCTCGAGAAGCTGAACGTCGACCACATGATGTTCACGCCCAAGCGGGGTCTCGTGAACAAGCTCGCCAAGCAGTCGCTGAAGCTGATCGGCGATGCCTGCTGGCACTGCCATGCCGGCGTCTACTCCTATCCCTTCCACGTCGCGCAGAAGTTCCGCATCCCGCTGATGATCTACGGCGAGAGCTATGCGGAGGCGTCCGGCCGGACGACCTATCTGGAAGAGGCCGAGACCGAGAAGGACATGGTCGAGTACGCCTGGAAGAACACGGCGGCCGGCAATGCCGACAAGATGCTGTCCGAGGAAGTCAGCCGGAAGGACCTGTGCCTGTTCTACCCGCCCTCGCCCGACGAGCTGCGCGAGGCGGGCGTCTACGGCATCCACCTCGGCGACTACCTCTACTGGGACAACGAGCGCACCACCGAGTTCCTGGTGAAGGAATACGGCTGGCGCGAGGACAAGGTCGAGGGCAGCTACAAGCACTACAAGAGCGTCGAGTGCCGCATGGCCGGCGTGCATGACTACTTCAAGTTCGTGAAGCGCGGCTTCGGCCGCGGGACGGACTTCGCCAGCCAGGACGTGCGCGCGGGCATCATGACACGCGAGGAGGCGTTCGAGGTTGCGCGCGTCACGGACGCCGAGAGGCCGCCGACACTCGACTACTATCTCAAGATCACCGGCCTCACCGAGGACGAGGTGATGAACGAATTGCGCAGCCAGCGCAAAGGCAAGGCCAAGGACCTCCCGTGACCGCTTCTCCCAGTCCCGTGACAGACATCGCCGTGGACCGTCGCGCCACGCCGGCGGCCGTCGCCAGCGCCAACAGCCTCGCCGACCTGACGGCCACCGAGTTCCTGGCCGAATTCAGGGCTGGGCGGTGCAGCGCGCTGGACTACGCCCGCGCCTGCGCCGACCGCATCGAGCAGTTCGACGGGTCGATCAAGGCCTTCCACCGGTGGAACCGCGAGGCCCTCGAGGCTCGCGCGCGGCGCGTGGACGAGGAGTGGCGCGAAGGCCGCCGGGACCGGTGGATGCCGGGTGTTCCGGTCGGCGTGAAGGACGTCTTCAACACCTACGACTTCCCGACCGGCATGGGGTCGCCCATCCTCGACCAGTACACGCCGGGCAACGATGCGCGCGTGGTCTCCAACATCCGCCTCGAGGGCGGCATCGTCGCCGGCAAGACCGTCACGGCGGAGTTTGCCGTCCACCATCCCGGTCCGACGGTCAATCCGTGGGATCCGACGCGCTCGCCCGGGACGTCGTCGTCGGGATCGGCCGCCGCGGTCGCGACGCGGATGGTGCCCCTCGCGCTCGGGACGCAGACCGCCGGATCGGTGATCCGGCCGGCGAGCTATTGCGGCGTGCTGGGCTGGAAGCCGTCCTTCGGGCTGCTGCCCCGGACGGCGATGCTGAAGACGACCGACACGCTCGATACGGTGGGGCTGATCGGGCGCTCGGTGGACGACCTCGAACTGCTCTTCGAAGTCACGCGGGTCCGTGGTCGCAACTATCCGGTCTCTGATGCCGTGCTCAGCGACGCCGGCCGGCAGAGCGTGACGGGCCGCCCATGGCGGATCGCGCTGATGGACGGCCCCAAGCGGTCGTACGAGAAGCCCGTTCCACGCGCCGGCCTCGATGCTCTCGCCCGCAAGCTGTCCGCAGCCGGTGTCGATGTCGTGCCCTATCGTCTGCCGGCCGCCTTCGACGAGGCCCACGCGATCCACGAGCGGACCTATCGCCGCGCCCTCGCCTATTACTTCAAGCTCGAATGGGCGACACGGCCCGACATGTTCTCCGACACGCTGGCCGAGATGATCAAGGACGGCATCGAGAACATCCCGCCGGAGGACTACGCCCGCAACGTCGCCGTGCAGGCGGATCTCGCCCGCATCTTCGACGAGGAGATGCAACGGTTCGACGCCCTGATCTGCCTCGCGACCGCGGACGAAGCGCCTGTCGGGCTCGAGGGACGCGATATCCCCGACCATTGCCTGATCTTCACGATGGTGGGCGCCTCGGCCATGACGCTGCCGCTGCTGCATGGCTCCACCGGCCTGCCCGTCGGCGTTCAGCTCGTCACGCGCAAGTACGAGGACTACAAGCTTCTCGCCGCCGCACGCCTCCTCACGCAGGTTGCCGCTTGATGCATTCCCGGATCCGGGACCTCGCGGCGTGACCGACGGCCTCGCCATCGTCACGCTGACGGATCTCGCGCGCATCGGTTGTGACCCGACCACGCCGATGCGCGAGCTGCTGGCGCGCCTCAACGCATCGACCGACCTGTTCCAGCTCGTCGTGGACGGGGATGGCAGGCTGCTGGGGACCATCACGGACGGCGACGTGCGGCGCGCGCTGCTGTCCGGTGCGGCGATGGAGGATCCGGTCTCCCGGTTCATGAACGCGAGCCCGATGGCGGGACGCGCCGGGGATCTCGCCGATGCCCGCCGCCGGCTTGGCTCGATCAAGAGCCTCGTGCCGTTCCTGCCCATCGTCGACGCGGACGGCAAGCTGGTCTCGGTTCTCGTCCAGCGGCGCATCGACGAGGACCATCCGGTCGCCCTGATCATGGCGGGCGGCCGTGGCACCCGGCTCGGCGAACGGACGCGGCAGACGCCCAAGCCTCTGATCCAGGTGCGGGGAAAGCCGATGCTCGAGCACGTGCTCGGGCTGATCGAAGGCGCCGGGATCCGGGACGTCTATGTGTCCGTGCACTACCTCGCCGACCAGATCGACCGCTTCTGCAGCCAGAGGCAGGGCGAAGCCCGGATCACCATCCTGCGCGAGGACGCGCCGTTCGGCACGGCAGGCGCGCTGGCGCTGATCCCGGACCACGTCGACAATCCCGTGCTCGTCATGAACGGCGACCTCGTCACCGACGTCGACCTGACCGCGATGAAGGACTTGCACCGTCACCATGGCTGGGACGCCACCATCGCGGTGGCGCGTCACGAGTTCGAGATTCCCTACGGTGTCGTTCGGGCCGACGAGAACGCGCGGTTCCTCGGGATCGAGGAGAAGCCCAAGATGCGGCACTTCGTGTCCGCGGGCATCTATCTCCTGAACGAGCGGCTCCGGCGGCTTGTGCCGAAGGGGCGGCGCATCGACATGCCCGAGTTGTTCGAGACCGGTCGGGCGGCGGGGCTGCGCATCGGCGTCTTTCCCCTCCACGAAAACTGGCGCGATGTCGGTCGTCCGGCGGATCTGGACGCCGCCAACGGCGAAAGGCCCGGCGGCTCGTGATCGCCCGCGATTTCGCCGGTGCCTGCCGTCACCTCGGCCTGACGCGTCGAAACGCGATCGGCGTCGTCGGCCTCGGCGTCGCCATGGCGGTCTGCGAGGCGGCAGCGGTCCTGATGCTGCTGCCGGCGCTCGAGTTCATCCAGGGCAAGGGTGCAGTGCCCGCGTCGCTGGCCGAGACGACGCGCTGGCGCCTGATCGGCGACGTCTTCGCGACGGTCGGACTGCCGGTCTCGCTGGGCGGGTTGCTGGCCCTGGCTTTCCTCGCGGTCCTCGCGCGGCAGGTCATGCAGTTCATGCAGCGGGTCTTCACCAGCAAGGTCCGCAACGGCCTGATCCTGCACATCCGGATGCTGCTGTTCGACGGCTTCCTGCGGGCCGACCTCAAGGCCGTCGAGGCGGAAGCGACGGGCCGTCTGCTCAACGACTTCACGACCGAGGTCGAGACGGCTGCGACAGCCCTGCTCTACTCCCTCCAGATCATGGTCCTGGTGGGGATCTTCGGCGTCTATCTGGTGTCGCTGATCGGCCTCTCGGCTCCGATGACGCTTCTCTCGATGGTCATCATGGGCGTCACGGTGTTCGCCATTCGCGGCATCTTCAGGCGCACCTACGCCATCGGCGAGGCGACGGTGGCGTCGAACCAGGATGTCGGCGCCTTCCTCGTCGAACGAATCCGCTCGTTGCGACTCATCCGTCTGTCCGGCACCGAAACGGCGGAGATGGGGCATGCGTCCCATCTTCTGGCCCGGCAGGCCGACACCCGGATCCGGGCCGACAGGATCGTCGCGGAACTCGGCGCCGTCGTCGAACCGGTCTTCATCGGCTTTGCGTTCTTCTGCCTCTGGCTCGGGTCGGCCCATCTCGGACTGAGCCTGGAAGTCCTCGGCCTCTTCCTCGTGATCGTGCTTCGCCTCGTGCCGATCGGCAAAGACCTTCTCGGCGCGCGGCAGATCGTCGTCCAGACCCAGCCCGCGCTATCGCTGGTCAGGGAACGGCTGGCCTCCCTGAACGGACACCGTGAAAGCGTGCATGGCGGCCGCCGCTTCGACGGACTGAAGACGGGCATATCCTTCGAGGACGTCCGGTTCGTCCACGTCTCCGACCAGGGCGAGAGCGTTGCCCTGGACGGCGTGACACTGTCGATCCCGGCGCGCGGCACCACCGCCCTCGTCGGCCCGTCGGGCGGCGGAAAATCGACGCTGATCGACCTTCTTCCGCAATTGCGGCGGCCGGCCTCGGGGCGCATCGCGCTCGACGGCTCTCCGCTCGACAGCTACGACCTCGTCTCGCTGCGCAACGGGATCGCCTTCGTGCCCCAGGCGGCGCAGGTCTTCGACGTGACCGTCGCCGAACACATCCGCTACGGGCGCCCGGACGCGACCGACGCCGAAGTCGAGGATGCCGCACGCCGGGCCAATGCCTGGACCTTCGTGTCACGGCTTCCCGAGGGCCTGTCGACGCGGCTGGGCGAAGGCGGGGCCCGCCTCTCCGGTGGCCAGCGGCAGAGGCTGGACCTGGCCCGCGCCCTCGCACGCGGAAGCAGCATCCTCGTGCTCGACGAACCGACGAGCGCGCTGGACGCGGAGAGCGAGCACGCCTTCCACGACGCGCTCCAGGCCCTGTCCGCCGAGGGGCGGACAACCATCATCGTGATCGCGCACCGCCTCTCCACGATTGCCTCGTCCGACCAGATCGTCGTGATCGAGAACGGCCGCGTCACGGATTCCGGGACGCATCGCGAATTGCTCTCCCGGGGGGGCTGGTACGCCCGCTCGTGGACCCTCCAGACGCGCCATGACCTCGCGGAAGCCACCACCGCGATACCGACGCGCACCTGACTCCGACCTGAAAGCGCCAGACCGATGCTACGCACCTTCACCGAACCGACAATCGACCTGACCGGGCAGACCGTCCTCGTGACGGGCGGCACCGGGTCCTTCGGGAAGAACTTCATCCGCGAGGTCCTCACCACGCAGCGCCCGAAGAAGGTGATCGTCTTTTCGCGTGACGAGTACCGCCAGTCGGTGATGATGCAGGACTTCCCTGTATCGAAGCACCCAAACCTGCGCTTCTTCATCGGCGATGTCCGCGACGCCGACCGGCTTGAACTCGCCATGCGCGAGGTCGACATTGTCGTCCACGCGGCCGCGATCAAGCACGTCACCATCGCGGAGTACAATCCGCTGGAGTGCATCCGCACCAATGTCGGCGGAGCGGAGAACGTGGTGAAGGTGGCCCTGCGCGCGGGGGTGAAGAAGGTCATCGCGCTGTCGACCGACAAGGCCGCGAACCCGGTCAACCTCTACGGAGCCTCCAAGCTCGCCTCGGACAAGATCTTCGTGGCGGCGAACGCGCTCGCCGGGAGCCAGCGGACGCGGTTCTCGGTCGTGCGCTACGGCAACGTGGTGGGCTCGCGCGGCTCGGTCGTCCCGTTCTTCGAGAAGCTGATCCAGGACGGCGCGACGGAGCTTCCGATCACGGACAACCGCATGACCCGCTTCTGGATCACCCTGCAGCAGGGCGTCGCCTTCGTGCTGTCGTCGCTCGAGATGATGCGGGGCGGAGAGATCTTCGTGCCCCGCATTCCGTCCATGAACGTCGCCGACCTCGCCACGGCGATGGCGCCTCACCTGCCGCAGACCATCGTCGGCATCCGGCCGGGCGAGAAGCTCCACGAGGTGATGATCACCGAGGACGATGCGCGCACGACCATCGCCCTGCCCGACCGCTACATCGTCGCCCCCGCGTTCGCCGAGCACCGGCGGGGCAACTACGTCGAAGGCGGCACGGTTCCCGACCGCTTCCGCTACGCCTCGGACACCAATGACGAGTGGGCGGACATCGACACCCTGAAGACGATGCTCGCGGCGCCCAGGGACTGAGGACACCCCGTGACACAGCCCTTCCTCCCCTATGGCCGGCAGGCCATCGACGAAGACGACATCGCGGCCGTCGCGGCAGTGCTGCGGTCCGACTACCTGACGACGGGCCCTGCCGTCGCTGCCTTCGAGGCACAGTTGCAGGAGAGCGTCGACGCCCCGTACGCGGTGGCCTGCTCGTCGGCCACCGCCGGCCTCCACCTCGCCGCGATGGCGCTCGGCCTCGGGCCTGGCGACGCGGTCGTGGTCCCGGCCGTCACCTTCCTCGCCTCGGCGAACGCGGCCCGGTACGTGGGCGCGGATGTCGTCTTCGCCGACGTCGACCCGGACAGCGGCCTGACGACCCCGGAACTGCTCGAGCAGGCGATCTCGCGCGCAGGACGTCCCGTGAAGGCCGTGTTCCCCGTGCAGCTCGCGGGGCAGGCAGCCGACCCCGTCGAGATCGCTGCCGTCGCCGCACGGGCCGGCGCCGTCGTCGTCGAGGATGCATGCCATGCCCTCGGCGCAACCTATCGGCGCGGCAACGAGGACGTGAAGATCGGCGCCTGCCGGGACGCGGCGATGGCCGTCTTCTCGTTTCATCCGGTCAAGACCGTCGCCATGGGCGAAGGCGGCGCCGTCACCACGCGCGACGAGGGCCTCGCCCGGAAGCTGTCGACGCTGCGCAGCCACGGCATGGTCCGCCAGCCGGAGGACTTCCGCAACGCCGAGCTGGCGCTGGGAGCCGATGGGCGTCCCAACCCCTGGTATTACGAGATGCCGGAGCCGGGCTACAATTACCGGGCTTCCGACATCCATTGCGCGCTGGGCGCGTCGCAATTGCGCAAGCTGGGCGCCTTCGTCGAGGCGCGACGCAAGCTGGTCGCCGCCTATGACGAGCGGATCGCGCGTTTCCCTGCCGATCTCGTGCGGCCCCTGGCCCGCGCGGCGGGATGCGGGCCCGCGTGGCATCTCTACGTGGTCCTGATCGACTTCGCGGCCCTGGGGCGGGATCGGGGCGACGTGATGCGGGAGCTTCATCGCAGGGGGATCGGCACCCAGGTGCACTACATCCCCGTGCCGTGGCAGCCCTACTACCAGGCCCTCTACGGCCGGGGCGACTATCCCGGCGCGGCGCGCTACTACGAGCGCTGCTTGTCGCTCCCGCTCTTTGCCAGCCTCGGCGAGGACGATGTCGACCGGGTCGTCGACGGCCTCGCGGACGTGCTCGGCCTGCGATGATCCTCGACACGCCGCTGCGGACGGAACGGCTGCTCCTGCGCAGCCTGTCGCGCGACGACGTCGGGCCCGCCTATGTCGCGTGGATGAACGACCCGCTGGTGCAGAGGAACCTCGAGAGCCGCTTCGCGGTCCACGACGTGCTCTCGGTCCAGCGCTTCGTCGAGGCCTGCAACGACAGCGCGGGCAGCCTTCTCCTTGGCCTCTTCGGCGAAGGCGGCCGTCACATCGGCAACATCAAGCTCGGCCCGATCGACGCCAACCACGGCCGCGCGTCGATCGGCATCATGATCGGCGACCGCGCCGCCTGGGGCCGGGGCTATGCGCGCGAGGCCATTGCCTGCCTTTGCAGCCACGCCTTCGGCGCCGCTGGCCTGCGGCGCGTGACCGCGGGCTGCTACGCCGGCAACCTGACGGCCATCCGCGCCTTCGAAAGGGCCGGTTTTTCGCGGGAGGGCGTGCTGCGGGGCCATGCGGTGCAGGATGGCGCCGCTGTCGACGTCGTCCTGCTCGGACGCCTGGCGCATGAGCCTTGAGACACGCCGCCGCGTCGCGTTCCGCTGTGACGGCTCGGCGGCCATCGGCGGAGGCCATGTGATGCGCTGCCTCGTGCTGGCGGACGCCTTCGCGGCGCGCGGCTTCGAGCCGATCTTCTACACCGCGCCGGAGACGCTTTCCGGCGTCCCCGCCCTCGGGCGGTCCGGGCACCGGGTCGAGCCGGCCGAAGGCTCCTCGCCGGACGAGGCGGCTCTGGCCGCCATGGGCGCGGCGAGGTTCGCGGCCCTTGTCTTCGACCGATACGGGCGGCCCGCCGCCGAAGTCGCGGCATTCCGCCTGCGGGCCGATGTCTTCGTGTCTTTCGCGGACGCCGGCCTGCCGCCGATGCAGGACGGACCAGACCCGCGCTGGATCGAAGTCGCCGCCGACCGCGGCGGCGACCCGTCCGACCGCATACGCCTCGAGGGACCGGACTTTGCGCTCGTTCGCCCGGATATCCTGGCCCGCCGGGCGGCGGCCGAACGGAAGGACCGCCGCGAGCCCATCCGCCGGATCCTGGTTTTCTTCGGCATGGCGGATCGCGCCAATGGATGCGGTGCGGCGCTTGAGGTGCTCTCCACGGTGGATGCAGACATCTCGATCGACGTCGTCGTCGGTTCGATCTCGCCCCACGCGGGAGCCGTCCGCGACATCGCATCGAAGGACCCCCGGGTTCGTGTGCTGGTCGCGCCGGTCGATTTCGACGACGTGACGGCCGCGGCAGACCTCGCGATCGGAGCGGGAGGGGTCAGCGCGTTCGAGAGGGCCTGTCTAGGGCTCCCCGCGATCGCGTATGCGGCGGCCGACAACCAGGCGGAGGGACTGGACCTGCTGGCACGGGCCGGCGCACTGCTCCATGGCGGCGTGCTGACGGACCTGCCGGCGACGCTGCCGGTGCTGCTGCGCACCGTCCTGGGCGATCCCGACCTGAGGTCGGAGCTCTCTCGGGCCGGCCGTCGGACAGTCGACGGCGGCGGAGCCGAACGCGTCGTCCGCGCCGTCGAGGGAGCGCTGCCCGCATGACGAGCCTCGTCTATGTCGACAGTCGCGCGGCCTATCGGGCCGCTCGCGCCGCGGGACACGATGCGATCGTCACCGACGTCCCGCCGCTGGCGGCTCTCCCGGACGTGCCCGGCCTTCGCTCCATCGCAGGCCTGATCGGGCAGGCCGAGGCGAACGCCGCCGGCGAGATCGCCAATCGGGTCGCCCTGGCGGTCGACGAGTCCTTGCGGACCAGTTCGCTGCCGGCGGCGCTGGGACTGATCCCGGACATGGTGCAGACGGCCGGCGGCTTTACCCGGATCATGTCCAGCCTGCTGCACCGCGCGGGCGCGCTCGCGATCGCATGCGACCGTGCCGGGACGTCCGAGATTTCGCTCTTCGTTCATGACACGCCCTGGCTAGCGCCC
>CAZJCW010000028.1:0-25477 GCA_964544365.1 uncultured Alsobacter sp. | reverse complement strand
CAGGATGAGGAGGTCGTCCTGTCGCACTCCGACAACGTCCAGGCGACGGGCTTCGTCGAGCACCTCAAGCTGCCGCACTACGTCGATTTCCAGGCCGAGCTCGGGCTCATCCGCACCCTTCGCGCCGAGCACGCGGCGCGCAGCGGGGCCGCCGCCGAAGACCCCGCCGAGCACCGGGAGGCCGCAGAATGAACGCCCCCGCACCGTCCGGCTACAACTTCGCCTACCTGGACGAGCAGACGAAGCGGATGATCCGCCGCGCGATCCTGAAGGCGATCGCCATCCCCGGCTACCAGGTCCCGTTCGCCTCGCGCGAGATGCCCATGCCCTATGGCTGGGGCACGGGAGGCGTGCAGGTCACCGCGTCGATCATCGGCGAGGACGACGTGCTGAAGGTCATCGACCAGGGCTCCGACGACACCACCAACGCCGTGTCGATCCGCAAGTTCTTCGAAAAGACCACCGGCGTCGCGACGACCACGGCGACGGCCGAGGCGACGATCATCCAGACGCGCCACCGCATTCCCGAAGCGCCGCTGACCGAGGGCCAGGTGCTCGTCTACCAGGTGCCGATCCCCGAGCCGCTGCGCTTCCTCGAGCCGCGCGAGACGGAAACGCGCACGATGCATGCGCTCGAGGAGTACGGGCTGATGCACGTCAAGCTCTACGAGGACATCGCCCGCCACGGCCACATCGCGACGTCCTACGACTACCCCGTGATGGTCGCGGGACGCTACCTGATGGACCCGTCGCCGACGCCCAAGTTCGACAATCCGAAGATGCACCGCTCGGCGGCGCTGCAACTGTTCGGCGCCGGGCGCGAGAAGAGGATCTATGCCATCCCGCCCTTCACCGACGTCGTGTCGCTCGACTTCGAGGACCATCCCTTCGAGGTGAACCGCTTCGACACGCCCTGCGCGCTGTGCGGCGCTTCGGGCGTCTATCTCGACGAGGTCGTGCTGGACGACCGCGGCAAGCGCATGTTCGTGTGCTCGGACACCGACCATTGCGAGACGCGCCGGGCGGACGGCTGCCGCGGCACCGAGAGCGAGGGCACGCCATGAGCGCCGCGCTCCTGCCCACGGTCGACGACGAGCGGCCGCTGCTGTCGGTCGCCGGGCTCACCAAGTTCTACGGCGAAAGGCCCGGCTGCCTCGATGTCGGCTTCGATCTCCATCCCGGCGAGGTGCTGGCGATCGTCGGTGAATCGGGATCCGGGAAGTCGACGCTGCTCTCCCTGCTCGCGTGCCGGCTCTCGCCGACGCGCGGGACCATCCGCTATCGCATGCGCAGCGGCGACATGCGCGACGTCATGGGTCTCACCGAGGCCGAGCGGCGGCTGCTGATGCGAACGGACTGGGGCTTCGTGCACCAGGACGCGGCGCAGGGGCTGCGGATGCGCGTGTCGGCGGGGGCGAATGTCGGCGAAAGGCTGATGGCCCTCGGCCAGCGACACTACGGCGCGATCCGCGCGGAGGCGAAGGACTGGCTGCAGCGCGTCGAGATCGACACGGACCGGATCGACGATCCGCCCCGCTCCTTCTCGGGCGGCATGCGCCAGCGTCTCCAGATCGCCCGGAACCTCGTCACCGCACCGCGTCTCGTCCTGATGGACGAGCCCACCGGCGGCCTGGACGTGTCGGTGCAGGCGCGCCTCCTGGACCTCCTGCGCGGTCTCGTCGCCGACCTCGGGCTCGCAGTCGTCATCGTGACCCACGATCTCGCGGTCGCGCGGCTCGTTTCGCACCGGCTGATGGTCATGCGACAGGGCCGCGTCATCGAGACCGGCCTGACCGACCAGGTCCTCGACGACCCGCGCGAGCCCTACACGCAGCTCCTCGTGTCATCCGTGTTGCAGGTGTGACCATGCTCCCCTCCGCGCCGCTGCTGACCGTCGATCAGGTCGGGAAGTCCTTCACCATGCACCTGCAGGGCGGGGCGCGGCTGCCGGTCGTGCAGGAGGTGTCCTTCGAGGTCGCGGCGGGCGAATGCGTCGTCCTCGGCGGCCCTTCGGGCGCCGGCAAGTCGTCGCTGCTCAAGATCGTCTACGGCAACTACCGCTGCGACCGGGGCTCGGTGCTCGTGCGCGACGGCGACGACACGGTGGACGTGGCGGCGGCCGCGCCGCGCCGCGTGATCCGTCTCCGGCGGACGCGGCTCGCCTATGTCAGCCAGTTCCTGCGCGTCATCCCGCGCGTGAGCGCGCTCGACCTCGTGGTGCAGGCGGCCGTCGAGTTCGGCCTGCCGGAGGAGGAAGGACGACGCCGGGCGCGCGACCTGCTGACCAAGCTCAACGTGCCGGAACGGCTTTGGCCGCTGGCCCCGGCGACGTTCTCCGGCGGCGAGCAGCAGCGGATCAACATCGCCCGCGGCTTCGTCGCCGACCATGACGTCCTGCTCCTGGACGAGCCGACCGCCTCGCTGGACGCCAGGAACCGGGCGGCCGTCGTCGACCTGATCCTCGCCAAGAAGGCCAGGGGAACGGCGCTCCTCGGCGTGTTCCACGACGAAGACGTGCGCGACCGCGTCGCCGACCGGATCCTCGACGTCACACGCTTTTCCGCCGCCGCCTGACCCCCGAAGGACCCCGCGATGGATCCGGCCAGCTTTGTCATCCAGAATGCCCGCCTCATCCTGCGCGACGACGTCGTCGGGACCGGATGGGTCGCGGTCGCCGACGGGCTGATCGTCGAGGTCGGCGAGGGACATGCGCCGGAGAAGGGCTTCGACGTCGGCGGCGCGACGCTGGGGCCGGGCCTCGTCGAGCTCCATACCGACCACCTCGAGCAGCACTACCAGCCCCGTCCCGCGGTCTGCTGGCCGGCCCTGTCCGCGGTGCTGGCCTACGACGCCCAGATCGCGGCGTCCGGGATCACGACGGTGTTCGACTCCCTGCGGGCCGGCGTCGAGGGCCGGCGCGACGTGGTGTCGAGCAGCCTCGGTCTCCTCGCCGACGCCATCGCCGAGGCCCGGGCGCGCGGGCTTCTGCGGGCCGACCACCTCACCCACCTGCGCTGCGAGATCTGCGCCCACGACGTCATCGACGTGACCCGGGACTTCATCGCCCGGCATCCGATCCACCTGATGTCGCTGATGGACCATACGCCCGGACAGAGGCAGTTCCAGGACGTCGAGAAGTTCCTGACCTACTACCGCGGCAAGACGGCGCTGACGGAAGACCAGCTGCAGGAGCTCATCGCGCAGCGAATCCAGGCCAACCTGGAGCGGAGCGAACCGCACCGGCGCGCGCTCGTCGCCATGGCGAAGGCGAACGGAGTGGCTCTCGCGAGCCATGACGACGCCACGCTCGACCACGTGGCCGAGTCGATCGAAGACGGGGTCTCGATCGCCGAGTTCCCGACGACGACCGCGGCGGCGCGCGCCTCCCACGACGCGGGGATCAGCGTGCTGATGGGCGCGCCCAACCTCGTCCGCGGGGGATCGCATTCGGGAAACGTCTCGGCAGAGACGCTGGCGCGGGACGGCACGCTCGACATCTTCTCATCCGACTACGTGCCGGCAAGCCTGCTCCAGGCGGCGCTCGAACTTCCCCGACGGGTTCCCGCCATCAGCCTTCCCGACGCGTTTGCGACCGTGAGCGACAATCCTGCCCGGGCGTCCGGGCTGCACGACCGGGGGCGGATCGCGGCCGGCCTGCGGGCCGATCTCGTGTGCTTCCACGACGGAGAGCCTCCGGCCATCCGGGCCGTGTGGAGGGAGGGCCGGCGTGTGGTCTGACAGCCCCGCGACGAACACCCTGGTCGCTGGCCCCGGGACCCTCGTCCTCGTCGTCGGCCCGAGCGGCGCCGGCAAGGATTCGCTCATGCGCCTTGCACGTGAACGCCTGAGCGGAGAGGCCGACATCGTGTTCGCGCGACGCGTCGTCACCCGGCCCTCCAGCAGCAGCGAGGACCACGACAGCCTCAGCCCCCAGGCCTTCGCCGAAGCCGAGAAGGCCGGCGCGTTCTGCCTGTCCTGGTCGGCAAACGGGCTCGAATACGGCCTTCCATCCCATCTGGCCGACGACATCCGGCGCGGTTGCACGGTCGTCGCGAACGGATCGCGCGCCGTGGTGGGCGTGGCGCGACAGCGTTTCACCCGCGTGGTCTGCGTCCTCGTCACCGCGCCGCCGGACGTGCTGGCGAACCGGCTCGCGAGCCGCCAGAGGATGGAAAACACGCGAGAGCGCCTGCTTCGGGCGACAGCGGTGGACCTCGGGTCGCCGGCGGATGCAATCATCGACAATGTCGGTCTCCCAGAGGAAGGAGCCGACCAGCTGGTGAGCATCGTCCGGCGCGCACAAAGGGAAACGTCAGCGAGGCAAGGCCCATGACCGACACAATCAACGTTCTTGTCCTGTGCACGGGAAACTCGGCCCGTTCCATCCTGGCCGAGGCGCTTCTCAATGCACGCGGTGCCGGACGGGTGCGGGCGTTCTCCGCCGGCAGCCAGCCCAAGGGCGTACCCCATCCGATGGCGCTCGCCCTGCTGGCCGGCAAGGGCATCGAGACGGCCGGCCTGCGATCGAAGAGCTGGGACGAGTTCGCCGCCCCGGGAGCGCCTCGGATGGACGTCATCGTCACGGTCTGCGACAGCGCGGCCGGCGAGGCCTGCCCCTTCTGGCCCGGGCAGCCTTTGGTCGGGCACTGGGGCATCCCGGATCCGGCCGCCGTCGAGGGGCCCGAGGATGTCCGGCGTGCCGCCTTCGAGACCGCCTATCGGCTCCTGGCCCTGCGTGTGGACGCCTTCCTCGAAGGCGCAATCGACATCACCGATCCGGACGGGCTTCGCGCGCGGTTGAATGCCATCGGCAAGCTCGAGGGAGCGACCGCGAAAGCGGCGAGCGCCACGTGAGCGATCCCGGCCGCCTTCGCCGCCTCGTGGCCGAGGCGCTGGGAACCGGCCTTCTCGTGGCCACCGTCGTCGGCTCGGGCATCATGGCGACGAGGCTGACCAAGGATGTCGGACTGGCGCTCCTGGGCAACACGCTTCCGACCGGCGCCATCCTGGTGGTCCTGATCCTGATGCTGGGGCCAGTCTCCGGCGCCCATTTCAACCCGGCCGTCAGTCTCGTCATGGCGACGCGACACCGGCTGCCCTGGGCCGATCTTCCGTTCTATGTCCTCGCGCAGGTCGCCGGCGGCATCGCGGGGACGATGGCGGCGCACCTGATGTTCGAGCAGGCGGTCCTGCAGGTGTCGGAGACCGCGAGGTCGGGCATCGGCCAGTGGATCGCGGAGGGCATCGCAACGGGCGGGTTGATCCTGACGATCATCGGCATCCTGCGGTCCCGTCCGGACGCGATCGCGTTCGCCGTCGGGCTCTACATCACGGCCGCCTACTGGTTCACCGCGTCCACGTCCTTCGCCAATCCGGCCGTCACCATCGCCCGATCCATGACCGGGAGCTTCGCCGGCATCGCGCCGGCAGACGTCCCCGCCTTCATTGCCGTCCAGGCCGTGGCGGCCGTCTGCGCGGCGACGCTGGCGGACTGGCTCTTCGTCGACGAAACCGCCGACGCAGGCGCGACGGACACGCGGCAGAAGCCCGGGGACGGAATCCAGGCATGGGGTCCCTGACCCGGCGCGGCAGTGTCACGAAATCGATGCGCAAATCAGGTGTGGATGCGGCGTGATGAGAGGTCGCCATGATCCATTCTGACATACGCGCCGACGACACGCCGAACATGGTGCTGGACCGACAGGGGTCGCTGCGCAAGAGCGTCGGCTCCCCGCTTCGGATCCTGATCGCCACGGATGCCTGGAGGCCCCAGGTGAACGGCGTGGTGCGGACGCTCGAGGCGCTGGCGGAAAACGCCCCCCGGCATGGCGCAGAGATCTCGATGCTGACGCCCGAACGCTTCCGGACGGTTCCGATGCCGGGCTACCGCGAGATCCGGCTGGCGCTGCCCGACAGCCGGCTCGTGGCCGAGAGCATCGAGGCGGCGCGGCCTCACGCCATCCACATCGCCACGGAAGGGCCCGTGGGCCTGCAGGTCCTGCGCTACTGCCGGTCGCACCGGCTTCCCTTCACGACCTGCTACCACACCCGTTATCCGGAGTACCTCTCCGCCCGGCTCCCCGTTCCCCTCTCGCTCAGCTACGCGTATCTCCGGCGCTTCCACAACGCCGGCGCGGCGACGATGGTGGCGACGCAGGGCCTGCAACACGAGTTGCAGTCCCGGGGTTTCACCAAGATCGTTCAATGGAAGCGTGGCGTCGACCTGCCGTTCTTCGCAGCGGGCAGGACGGGAGCGCTTCGCCTGCCCCGCCCGATCTCGCTGTGCGTGGCGAGGCTCGCCGTCGAGAAGAACATCGATGCCTTCCTCAAGCTGGACCTGCCGGGTACGAAGGTGGTGGTTGGCGAGGGCCCGGCGCGGCGCGATCTCGAGCGTGCATATCCCGACGCGGTGTTCCTCGGCCTGAAGACCGGACGCGAACTGGCGGACATCTACGCGTCCTCCGACGTGTTCGTCTTCCCGAGCCGAACCGATACCTACGGCCTCGTCCTGATCGAGGCCCTGGCGGCGGGCCTTCCGGTGGCTGCCTTTCCGGTCGCGGGTCCGCGAGACATCCTCGCCGGCTCCGGCTGTGGCGCCATGGCGGAAGACCTGCGCATCGCGGTTTTCGCCGCACTGGCCATTCCGCGCGACGCGTGCAAGGCGTTCGCCGAGCGCCACGGGCTGGACGACAGCACGCGCTCGTTCATCGGGAACGTCCGCGCGGCCCTGCTCCAGTCGGTCTCCTGAGGGCCTCAGCGACGTCCCAGCGCGTAGGTCGCCTTGCGCAGGGCACGGGCGAGTTCCGCCCTGTCGGCGATATGGTCCAGCTCATCGAAGGGAATGGTGCCGCCCATGCTCACATCGACCGCGGTGTCGATGCGGTCTCGGACTTCCTTGAAGAGCAGGGACAGCCGGAGCGTCAGGCTGAGGTGGCTGGCAATCTGAAAAAGGCGGCTGTTCTGGCCGTGGAAGTACACGGGCGTGACGGGGGCCCTGTGGCGCTGGACCAGTTGCGCGACGAAGGGTTGCCAGGGCGCGTCCTCGGCCGACAGTCGGCCAAGGCGATCGGGCGAGGTCGACACGCCGCCGGCCGGAAAGACCAGGACGAGCCCGCCCTTCGCCAGATGATCGTGGGCGGCGCGGCGCGATGCGAGATTGGTCTGCAACGCGTCGCGCGTGCCGGAAAAGTCGATCGGCAGCAACCAGGGCCGGACCTCCGGCGCCCGATACAGCACCGCATTCGTCAGGATCCGGAAGTCGGGGCGGACCCGGCTGGCCAGCCATCCGAGCACGATGCCGTCCAGCACGCCGTAGGGGTGGTTCGCGACCACGACGGCCGGCCCGTCGACCGGCCATTCGGCGAGGCGCCCCGCGTCGTAGCGGATGTCGAGGCGAAGGCGCCGGACCGCGCCGGACCAGAAGTCCTCCCGGTCGAGGCTGGAGCGCTGCAGGTCGCGATAGAGGCGCGCCAGCATGGGCTGCCCCGTCATCACCTCGATGGAGCGAACCAGCCCCCGCTGCAGCAGCGGCATGCTGTCGTCGGCATAGCTGAAGGCGTTCACGGCTGGTCTCCGGTCGGCGGGCTGGGCCGGTATGACGGGCCCGGATGGCGGAAGCGGTCGCCGTCCACGACGGCCATCACTCCGCCGGGTTCATGGCGGGACGGGAAGGTGGAGCCGAAACGGCCTCGAGCGTCTGGCCGCGCCACGAAAACCTGCGGCCCACCCAAGCGGCCAGCCAGACCGCAGGGATCGCCGCATCGCGCAGCAGCCACGCCACGGGCGACCGCCATGTCAGCGGCCAGCCGGCGATCCGGGCGAGCGACGCCTCGCAGGCGTACCAGGCGATTCCGAAGGCGATGAGGACAGGCGGCATGGGCCAGCCGGCTTCGTGGCACGCCACGCCGAGCAGCAGCAGCGGCGCGAGGAGGCCGGAGAGAAGCTCCGGCGCGAAGAGCAGCGGGAACGTCGCCCGGCGCAGCCTCGCCCAGCGCACCTGCCGGGACCACACGGACAGGGCCGACCGCACGCCGAGCGGTTGCAGGAACGGAGGCCGCGCCAGCCGGACATGGAAGCCGAGGCGACGGACCGCCTTCGTCGCCGCCGCATCCTCGGCCGGTTCGGCGCCCAGCGCTCCGTAGCCGCCGGCCCGATCCAGGAGGGACCGGCGCATCGCGAGCGTCTTTCCTTGCGCGAAGCCGAGTCCGCAGGCGTCGACCGCATACTGGATGCGCGCCTGGTAGGTGTTGAGAACGCCCGCCTCGACCTCGGCCCAGAAGTTGATTGCATCGCTGCCCACCGGGGGAGCCGAGACGACGCCCGTGCGCCCTCCGGCGCGAGCCATGATCCTGTCCAGATAGTCCGGCGGCAGCAGCAGATTGCTGTCGGCCATGACGATCCAGTCGTGCCGCGCCGCCGCCCAGCCCTTGGCGCAGTTGTCGAGCTTCGGGTTGAAGGGATACGCGTCCCGCCCCGCGAGCAGCCGCGCGGGACGACCGGGATTGGCGGCGATCAGGCGCTCGACCAGAGGGACCACCGGATCGGCGGCGTCGGACACGCAGAAGATGATCTCGTAGGCGGGATAGGAGAGACCGAACGTGCTTCCGAGCGTCTCCTCCGCGGCATGGTCGATCCCGCAGACTGGCCGGACGATCGTGACCGGCGGCCGCTCGGCTGCAGGTCCCTGGCGGCGCGGACGACACTGCCACGCCGCGATCGCGCAGGTCACCACCTGCGCCGCGAGTGCCGCGACGGCCGCGCCGGATGCCAGTGCCACGAGAGTGGACATGCGCTGGTGGCTCCCTCGATCAGGCGGCCACGGCGACCGCGTCTTCCACGCTCTCCCTGCCCGGGGAGGTCACTGCGACGGGAGCCGTCCACGACACCAGTTCGAGGCGGCCGTCGAAATGCTCGACGACGGCCGAGCATGACTCGACCCAGTCCCCGGTGTTGACGTAGTCGACCATGCCGATCCGCTTCATCACGGGATGGTGGATATGGCCGCACAGCACCACGTCGGCGCCATGGCGCGCGGCTTCCGCGGCGACCGCGTTCTCGAAGTCGCCGATGAAGTTCACCGCCCGCTTCACCTTCTGCTTTCCCCACGCCGAGAACGACCAGTAGGGCAGGCCCAGGCGCCGGCGGACGTGGCTGATCCGGCTGCTCAGCCAGATCGCCGCCTCGTAGGCGCTGTCACCCAGATAGGCGAGCCAGCGCACATTGCTGACGACCACGTCGAACTTGTCGCCGTGGAAGACGAGCACACGCCGTCCGTCGGCTGTCTCGTGCACCGCTTCCTCGACGATCTCGATGCCGCCGAACGTGCTACCCGCGAAGTCGCGCAGGAACTCGTCGTGGTTGCCGGGCACGTAGATGATCCGCACGCCCTTGCGGACCTTCCGCAGCAGCTTCTGGACGACATCGTTGTGCAGCTGCGGCCAGTACCACCCCGCCTTCAGCCGCCAGCCGTCGACGATGTCCCCGACGAGGTAGATCGTGTCGGCCTCGCAGTGCTTCAGGAAATCCAGCAACAACTCGGGCTGGCATCCCTTCGTTCCCAGATGGACATCCGACAGGAACAACGTCCGGACGACGAGATCTGATCGGCTCATGCGATCCCTCGGGGCGCGGTTGAGACAGCACCCTTCAAGCCGATTCATCTGTCATGCACATGACTGTCACATGGACCCTCGTTGCGCTGCCGCAGGCGCGGGACATGGCATCGTCGACGCCGGCAAGACCAGGTCGCCGCTTGCGCGGCGGAAGCCTCGCGACTAGGCTTTCCATGTCCTGGGGTGCCTTCGGGCTGAGACGGCGTGGTGCCGAACCCATCGAACCTGATCCGGGTCATTCCGGCGGAGGGAGGAGCGCGCAATGCCCTCGTTTTCAGTCCCATCGACGTCGGTCGTTCCGGCCATGGCCGAGGTCTGCGCGCAACTGCGTGCGCAGCGGCCGCTGGTCCACAACGTCACCAACTTCGTCGTGATGAACTTCACGGCCAATGTCCTGCTCGCCGCCGGCGCATCCCCCGCGATGGTCCATGCGGTCGAGGAGGCCGAGGCGTTCGTCGCCCTCTCGCGGGCGCTCGTCGTGAACATCGGCACACTGGACTCGCCCTTCGTCGCCGGGATGGAGCGGGCGGCCGGCGCGGCACGAAGCAACGGCATTCCCTGGGTGCTCGATCCCGTGGGCGTCGGCGCCACCGCCTATCGCAACGACGTGGCCGGACGGCTTCTCGCTCTCGGACCCTCCGTCGTGCGCGGCAATGCCAGCGAGATCATCGCGCTGGCCGGTCTCTCGGGCGCGCGGCCGAAAGGTGTCGACTCGACCGCCGGCAGCGAGGACGCGCTGGCTGCCGCGCGTTCGCTCTCCACCCGCGCGGGAACGGTCGTGGCCGTGACCGGGTCGACCGACTACGTCGTCGACGGCGAAGAGGTCGTCGCGATCCCGGGCGGCCATCCGATGAGCCAGGACGTCACCGGAACGGGTTGTGCGACCTCGGCCCTCGTCGGCGCGTGCCTCGCCGTCGCGCCGCCGGCGCGTGCGGCCGTCGCCGCGCTGGCCCTCATGAAGGCCGCCGCCGCGCGCGCCGCCGCGGACGATCCCGGGCCAGGGACGTTCGCCGTCCGGCTGCTCGACGCCCTGAACGCCCTCTCGCGCGGGGCCTGACCATGGGGCGCACGGTCGACCTGCGCGTCTACTTCGTGACCGACCGTCCATTGACCGCGGGACGGCGGCTGGTCGATGTCGTGCTGGCAGCGGTTCAGGGCGGCGCGACCCTCGTCCAGCTGCGCGACCCCGACGCCAAGGCCGGCCGGCTGCTGGAGGAGGCGCGCGCGCTCGTCGCGGCGCTCGAGCCGACCGGCGTCCCCCTGATCGTCAATGACAGGCCCGACGTGGCGCTCGCCGCGGGCGCGGCCGGCGTGCATCTCGGGCAGGACGATCTGCCTCCCGTCGCCGCACGGGCAATCCTCGGCCCGCATGCGGTGATCGGGCTGTCGATCACCCACCCCGACGAGATGGCGGCGGTGCCGTGGGATCTCGTCGACCATCTCGGCGTCGGCCCGGTGGTCTCCAAGGGCGTGAAGCCCGATGCGGCGGAGCCGATGGGGTTCGAGGGACTGGCCCGATGCGTCAGGGTGTCCCGCCGGCCGGTGGTGGCGATCGGCGGGATGTCGGCCGCCGCTGCAGGGCCGTGCATCCGGGCCGGGGCGGAGGGACTGGCCGTCGTCGCCGCCATTGCCGGAAGCGACGACCCGTGCGCCGCCGCGCGTGACATCAGGCAATCGGTCGACGCGGCGCTCGCCTCCGGGGGCCGGCCATGACGGCCATCGCGCTGACGATCGCGGGATCCGATTCCGGTGGCGGCGCCGGCATTCAGGCCGACCTGAAGACGTTCTCCGCGCTCGGCGTCTATGGTGCTTCGGTGCTGACCGCCCTGACGGCCCAGAACACGCGTGGCGTGCAGGCGATCCATGACGTGCCTCCCGCCTTCGTGCGCGCGCAGATCGACTCCGTGATGTCGGACCTGAAGGTCGGCGCCGTGAAGATCGGCATGCTGTCGCGCGCGGGCGTCATCCGGGCGGTCGCGGACGGTCTCGAACGGTGGTCGCCGATGCCCTGCGTTCTCGACCCGGTCATGGTTGCCACGTCGGGCGACCCGTTGCTGGCGCCATCGGCGGTCGCGAGCCTGATGCGCCATCTGATGCCGCGGGCGACGGTCGTCACGCCGAACATTCCAGAAGCCTCGCTCATGACAGGCCTGCCGGCCGCGCGCGACGAAGGCGAGATGCGCAGCCATGCGGAGGCGCTCCTGTCGGCCGGCGCACGCGCGGTGCTGATCAAGGGCGGCCATGGCAACGGCGCCGAAAGCGTCGACCTGCTCGTCACGGCCCGTGGCGCGACGCGTTTCGCCGCCCCGCGCGTCCGGACGCGCAACGTCCACGGCACCGGCTGCACTCTCTCGGCCGCCATCGCCGCCGGCCTCTCCCGGGGCCTGGACCTGGTCGATGCCGTGGAGGACGCCAAGCGCTATGTCAGCGCCGCCATCGCGGCCTCGGGCCGGCTCACGGTGGGCGGGGGAAACGGCCCGGCCCACCACTTCCATCACTGGTGGTGACTGCGAGGAGCGGACCCGCCTCGCAGAGACGGGTCCGTCGGGTCCTGGGAGATCAGCGGGTCAGTTTTCCGAGCGGGATGAACTGCGTCTCGCCGGACGAACCATCCACCCCGTCATTGTCGCTGACCACGAAGGCATTGCCCGCCGCGTCGATGGCGAAGCCTTCGATCTTGTCGAGGACATAGCCTTTCGGCGCCTGCAGGTCCGGCACGAGATTGCGCACCAGCGACTTCGCGACGACCGGGATCTCCGCGGAACCGGGCACGGCGGCCTTGAGGCCCTTCACGGAGAAGGACTTCAGCGTCTTGATCGCGGCGTCGCCGAACTGATTGTCCCGCTCGATCACGACGAACCCGCCGTCACCGGTCGCCGTCAGTTCCGACAGGCCGATCCAACCCTCCCTGACCGGGTCGAGCGGATAGCGCAGGACGCCCCATGCCTTCGTTGCCGGCGTGTAGGAGAGGATCTTCGCGAAGCCCTTGGGATCGTCCTTCCACTCGCGCTGCACGGCCAGCCAGACCGTTTCGTCTGCACCCGACCCCGTCACGGCCACGCCCTCGAAGCCGAACCGGACCGCATGCTTCGCGATCTCCTCCGGCAGCAGGATCTCCTCCTCCACGCGCCCGTCCGCGGCGACCCGGATCAGGATGTCCTTCAGAGCGCCGTCCTTTCGCTCCGGGTTGCCCTCCGAAGCGAGCCAGAAGCCGCCGGCCGGGCGGACGGCGATGCCCTCGATGTCAAACCCCGCCGGCTTGCCATCCTTGGTCAGCGTGATCGCCCCCGTGATCTTCGCCGGTCGCGCCGTTGCGTCGATCTCGAGGATCCGTGAGGTCGCGTAGACGCTGTCGGTGACGGCGTAGAGCCTGCCGGGCACGGTGGCGTCGGCGGCCAGGCCGGACAGCGCGCCCCATGCGAGCGGAAGGTCGCCCTTGCCGACGGACTCGATCGTCGGATAGGCGGCCGTACCCTCTGCGCGGCGGTAGATCATCACGTGCGGCCGGGCGAGCCCGTCCGCACCGCCGTCGGCCTCGCTGGTCACGATCAGCAGGTTGCGGCCGGGAATGGCGACGAGACCCTCGGGCCCCGCCCCTGCCGGGAGCACCTGGAGGAACTCCGGGGCCTGTCCCGGCCCCTTGTCGCGGAAGACGAACACCAGCGACGCGCGTTCGGCGGCGACGAAGAACAGTCTGTCGCTGCCGAACGTGGCCGCCTCGACACCCTCGGGCTCGGCCCCCTTGGCGGACGAGCGGCGCTCGGGATAATGCCCGAAGCGGATGGCGAGGTGTTCGAGCATCGCGCCGCTGTCGAACTCGACCGTCCCGTCCTTGCGGAAGATGGTGAAGCCGCGCGATCCGCCCTCGTAGTCGCCCTCGTTGGCGGTGACGAACCGGTCGTCGTCGAGCCAGGCCGCCGCATCGGGTTCACGCTTCATGGCGTCGAGCTTTCCGCTCGGATCGATGACGCCGTCGCGCTTGGTGTCGACACCAGCCAGGGACACCGCACCGGCCGGGAAGCTCCTGACGATGGCGCCGGTCGCCACGTCGACGATGACGACGTGGTTGTTCTCCTGCAGCGTCAGCACCGCCTGGCCGAGGCGGTTCACGTCGACGAACTCGGGTTCGGGATCCTCCGGGGCGACGGTGGCGAGACCTACGAGATCGACCACCCGGCGGGTTGCGCAGTCGACGGTGCCGGCCGCGGTCAGGCCGACGATGGTGAGGTTGCCTCCGGGAAGCTGCGGGAGCTTGCCCTTGTCCTTGTTCTCGTCGCGCTCGTTCTCGATCGCGATGGCCAGGAACCGACCGTCCGGCGTGGCCTTCACGGAGTCTGGCTGGCCTTGGAGGTCGCACGTGCCGTCGACGGTCTTGCGGTCGAGATCCACGGTGGCCAGGTGTCCCGAAGGCTTGTCCTTCGACGGCGACGTGTCGACCGCGACGAAGGCCTTGCGTCCGCGAATCGACACGGATGTCGGCTCGCCCGTCAACGGCACGAAACCTGCGGGCCGGGGCGCTGCCGGATCGGTGATGTCGATCAGTCCGAGCGCCTTCTGCTCGGCGTCCGTATAGGCGAGCAGGTTTCCGTCGGCCGTGGCCGCGATGATTTCGGCAACCGTCTTGGATTTCGCATCCCGATCGGCAGGCATGTTGCGGACGATGGGGAACGACGCGATCCGGTTGAAGACCTGATCGGCGAAAGCCGGCGATGCCGCCATCGCGGCAAACGCGGCGCCAAGCATCAAGGAGTGCGGTACAGACGTCATGAAGGTTCTCCGGAGACGGCGCGGCACTGCGGTGCGTCCTGCCGTGCACCCGGCACGTGACACTGTGGTGACAGTCTTTCCGGCTCCAGAGCGGCCACTGCCCTCCTTACGATGCACCCTCTGCCCTGCCCGAAGGAGGCTGCGGCGCCAGGATCCTGCAACATGATTGGCGGGATCGCCGCGCGTTGCCGTCCAGGCGCCGCATGTCGGCGGCTGCAATCATTCCCTGCACGGCAAGGAGAGAAGTCGGGAGGCGTCGTGCGGGGTCGCGACGCATGACGCCCGCTCCCGCTCACTGACGCACGACGGGCATCAGGAGAGCCTTGGGCCTGCGCTCGGGGATGCACATGTCGTTGTCGCGGGGCCTCACGCCGAAATACAGTCCGGCGGCGTCGATCGCGAGAAGATCGTGGTCCTCGCGGCACACGGACACGGGCTTCCAGCCGGCGCAGCCGGGAATCGAAATGTCGACCTCGACGTTCAGCCGGAGGCCGCAGCTCGCAAAGCCGAAGGCCTGGACCAGCCCCGGATCATCGGTCAGCAAGGTGACCCGCTTCGTATCCTCGAAGAAGACGGCGTCGAAAGCGCCGGGGACGACGCGGGACGCGGCCTCGATTCGATAGGGACCGTCGGTGCGGAACTCGAAGGTCCGCCGGCGCATGTCCGGATCGAGCGCATGGGTGAAGACGAGGCTCCATTTGCCATTCTCGAAGCTGAACCGGCGCGTGCCGTAGCCGCCATACCAGGGCTCGGGCGCGCTGCTCGCATAGACGCCCGAAAGGGACTCGAGGTCCGCGCGGGAGCCGAAGCGCTCGGTCGCAGCGGTTGACATCGTGGACAGGGCGACCAGAGCCGCCGCGAGAGAAGTGGCGCAATTCATAGGAACCTCCATCATGGGTTGCGGAGGCGACAACGGGCCTCCTGCACCCATGACGGCCGGCGGGCCGCCGTTTCGACAGGCGAACGTTCGGATCCTCCTGTCCTCTCGAACGGGCCCTGTTCGACCCATCCTGGGCCGAGGCGACCCGGCACGCCGGTGCCGCATCAACTCTCGGTGATCGCCGTAACCACGGGCAGGGCCCGAACGATGAGTGTTGGCGAAGCCCTTCAGGGAGCAGAACCGCCATGCCGACCGGTGCCGATTTCGTTGCGCGGGCGCTCAGGAGCGCCGGCGCCAGCCATGCGTTCGGCATCCCGGGCGGTGAAGTGCTTGCCTTGCTCGCCGCCCTCGACAAGGCCGGCATCCGCTTCCTGCTCGCCAAGCACGAGAACGCCGCCGGTTTCATGGCCGAGGGCGTCTGGCACGTCAGCGGGGCGCTTCCGATCCTCGTGGCGACGCTGGGGCCCGGCGTCGCGAACGCCGTCAATGTCGTCGCCAACGCCCAGCAGGACCGGGTGCCGCTCATCTTCGTGACGGGCTGCGTGGGCGATGCCCAGGCGGAAAGCTACACACATCAGGTTTTCGACCATCGGGCCGTCCTGCGTCCCATCGTCAAGGCGAGCTTTCGCGTTGCGCCGGGCACCGAGGATCTCGTGGTCCGCAAGGCGGTGGCAATCGCCCGGTCGGGGCGCCCCGGCCCCGTTCACATCGACCTGCCCATCGATGTCGCGGAGGCAACGAACCCCGAGCGCGCGGTGCCCGGGACGCCTCTCCGGCAGCACGGCGGCGCCGACACGGCGGAGGCCCTGCGACTGATCCGGGGCGCCCGCCGACCGCTGGTGCTGGCGGGACTCGACATCGTCAACGAAGGCAGCAGCGCCGCGCTGGCCGCCTTCGTCCATCGCAGCGGCGCGGCGCTGCTGACGACCTACAAGGCCAAGGGAGTGCTGCCGGAGGACGAGCGCGCGGTGGTCGGCGCGGTCGGCCTGTCGCCGAGGGCCGACGCGCTGGTGCGCCCGCTGCTGGATGCCGCCGACCTGATCGTGCTCGCCGGCTACGATCCCATCGAAATGCGCGCGGGGTGGCGACACCCTTTCCCCCCGGCGACTCCCGTCATCGACATCGTCGCCGAGGAGATCCAGCACGGCATGCATGCGGCGACGCTGGTCCTGTCGGGTCCGGTCGGGCCCACGCTCGCCGCCCTGTCGCAGGCGCTCCCGACCCTTCCGGACCGGACGCCATGGCCGGACGAACTGCCGGCGCGCGTGCGCGCCGCGCTGCGCGACGCCTTCACGCCGCCTCCCGGATGGGGACCCGGGGCGGTGTTCGAGACCCTTCGGAACGTGGCCCCCGCCGCCACCGTCGTCACCGCGGATTCCGGCGCGCACCGCATTCTGCTCAGCCAGACCTGGCGCTGCGCATTGCCGCGGACGCTCCTCCAGTCGACCGGCCTGTGCACGATGGGCTGCGCCCTGCCGCTCGCGGCCGGTGCCGCGCTGGCGAGCGGATCGCCGTCGCTGTGCTTCGTGGGCGATGCCGGGCTGGAGATGGTGCTGGGCGAACTGGCCACCGTGCGTGACCTGCACCTTCCGGTGGTCGTCGCCGTGCTCGTCGACGAGAGCCTCGGCCTGATCGAGTTGAAGCAGCGCGGCTCGGGCCTCCCGAATCTCGGCGTCGATTTCGGCGCTACGGATTTTCCAGCCGTGGCGCGTGCCATGGGCGGCCACGGGGTCACGGTACGCGACCGGGAGGCGCTGCGCGAAGCGGCGCAGGCGGCCTTCCACCGCGACGGCTTCACCGTGATCGCCTGCGCCATCGGCAGGCGCGCCTATGACGGGGCTTTCTGATGGCGACGCCTGAAACGCCCGCGTCTACGAAACGGCCTCGTGACGATCGGCTCGACGTGTTCCGCGGCCTCACGATGTTGATCATCTTCATCGCCCATGTGCCCGACAATCCCTGGCGCGACTGGATCCCCGCCCGCTTCGGCTTCTCGTCCGGCACCGAACTGTTCGTCTTCTGCTCGGGCGTCGCCAGCGCGCTGGCGTTCGGCTCGGTCTTCGTCGCGCGCGGCATGGCGCTGGGAACGGCGCGGATCGCCTATCGCTGGTGGCAGGTCTACTGGGCGCATGTCTGCCTGTTCTTCGCCAGCATCGCCATCGACGCCTCCATCGACCGGCTCACCGGAACGACCCAGACCCTGGCGCGGCAGTTCGGACCCCTCCTCTCCGATCCCGTCGCTGCCGTCGTGGGCGCGATGACGCTGACATGGCTGCCGGAGTATCTCGACATCCTGCCGATGTACCTGGTGATCCTCGCTCTGGTGCCGGTGGTCATGGCGGCGCGGCGCCTGCATCCCGCCGGGCCGTTCGCCATCGTGCTCGGGCTCTATGGCATGGCCTGGCTGCGTGAACTCCATCTCACCGGAAATCCCTGGACGGGGGATGCCTGGTTCCTCAACCCATTCGGCTGGCAGCTGGTCTTCTTCCTCGGTTTCTTTTTCGCGATGGGCTGGCTGCCCGTCCCGCGCCTGCGGATGCGGTGGCTGGTCGCCGCCTGCACGCTGGTCCTCGTCGCCAGCGTCCCGGTCACGTTCTGGGGCATCCTGAACGCCTCAGAGACGGCGCTCGCGATCCATGTCCATCTGGTGCCGATCAACGCAAAGGCCGACCTTCACCCGCTTCGCGTGCTGCATTTCCTCGCGCTTGCCTATGTGGTGCTGAGCCTCGTCGAACCGTATCGGGAGCGCCTGTCTGCCAGCCTCGCCGGCCGAACGCTGATCATGGTTGGGAGACAGTCCCTCGCCACGTTTCTCGCCAGCCTGATCCTGGCGCGCCTTGCCGGTGCCTTGCTCGACGTGGGCGGGCGAGACGCCGGCATGGTCGCCCTGGTCAACGGCGCCGGCTTCGCCGCGGTCGTCGCCGTCGCCGCTGTCGTCGGATGGTTCAAGCGCGCGCCTTGGGCCGCGTCGCGGCGTGCAGACGCCGCCCCGCGCCGCGACATGGCGGAACCGCATCGCGAGCAGCACGCGTCCGAGCGTGGGAGGCCGGTCCGGGCGGCCTGAAGGGCGGGAGCCTGCGTCACATCCGCGTGACGCGCGAAACAAACGCGCGGCGCATCCCGATGAGCCAACACAGGGTTTGGGAGATCACGTCGATGCACGACAGGTTCCAGGGCTCACACAGCACGACCAGCGCCGCAGCCGTCGCCGCCTTCGAGAAAGCGGTGGCGGCCGTCGCCGCGCACCGGCCGCTGGCCGGCGCTGCGCTCGACGAGGCCGTTGCCCATGATCCGACCTTCGTCGCCGCCCATGCCCTGAAGGGCTTCGCCGCGCTGACGCTCGGCCGGGCGGAACTCCAGGTTCCGGCAGGCGAAGCGGCCGGAGCTGCGCGCCGGGCGCTGGGGGTTGGCGCGACCCCGACGCGGGCGGAGGAAGCGCTCGTGCGAGCTCTGGAAGCGGCCGTGGCCGGACGCTTCATCGCGGCGGCGACCATTCTCGAGGCCCGCCTGCGGTTCGAACCCCTGAACTTCCTGCTTCTGAAGCTCTCCCAGGCGTTGCGCTTCATGGCCGGCGACGCGCCCGGAATGCTCGCGGCCACGACCGCCGTCCTTCCCGACTGGCATGCGGAAGCGGGCGGCGCCGGTTACGTCTACGGGTGCCACGCGTTTGGCCTCGAGGAAGCCGGAGACTATCGCGCCGCGGAGCGGTACGGCGATCTGGCGCTCGCGCTGGCGCCGGACGACGCGTGGGGCCTGCATGCCATCAGCCATGTCGACGAAATGGAGGGCCGCGTGAGCGAAGGCATCGCGCGGCTCGAAGCCACGCGGAGCCTCTGGACCCGCTGCAACAATTTCCAGTTCCACATGGCGTGGCACCTGGCCCTCCTGCATCTGGAAGCCGGCAACGACGAGACGGCGCTGGAGATCTACGACGACGAGGTCCGGCCGCATCCGACCGATGACTACCGCGACGTCGCCAACGCCGCGTCGCTGCTCTGGCGCCTGGAACTTTCCGGACGAGGTGTCTCGGATCGGTGGGACGAACTGATCGTGATCGGTCGCCGACGGGCGCACGACACCACTCTCATGTTTGCGAGCCTTCACTATCTGCTGGCGCTCGCTGCCGCTGGCGACAGGTCATCGGCACGTGCGGCGCTGGAGGCCTGGCGCGCCGCGGCGAAGCGGAGCGACGGGGACCAGGCCCGCGTCGCCGCCGACGTCGGGCTCGATCTCGCCCTCGTCATCGTGGACGGGGACGGTCACCGCCCCGACTACGCCAGGATCGCACGCCGCCTGCCGGCGATCGGCGGCAGCAATGCCCAGCGGGATGTCTTTCTCCAGACCCTGGCCAGGCATGCGCGCGACGCCGGCGACTGGCGGGCCTTGGCTGACATCCTGGCCTTGCGCGGTCAGTTGCGCTGCGTCGACTCCTTCGGGCGACGCATGGGGGCGACCATGCAACACTGCGTCGCGTAGTGACGGATCGAATGCGGGCGGGGGAACGACGCATGCAGCGGGGGGCAGGGCCATGCGGCGTCCTTGCGGCGGCCGTCCTATGGGGCTGTCTCGCTGGCACGCCGGCTTCCGCATGTTCGGCGTCGGAGCCGTGCCTCGTGGCGTCCGGGCATTACCTCGTCCGAACGCCGAAGGCCTGGGATGGTCGATCGACCCTGCCGGCAGTCGTGTTCCTCCACGGCCACATGGGGTCCGCAGCGGACATCATGGCCGATACGGCGCTGGCCGCTGAACTCGACGGACTCGGTGTCCTTTTCGTCGCGCCCGACGGCATCGGCCGGAGCTGGTCGTTCCAGGGCAAGCTCACGGGCCCGCGAGACGACATTGAATTCCTCGAAGGCGTCGCCGAGGACGTCGCCAGGCGATACCCCGTCGACCGGGACCGGCTCGTCGCGTCCGGGTTTTCCGTCGGCGGCTCGATGGTCTGGTATCTTGCCTGCCAGGGTCGCGGACGGTTCGCGGCCTATGCGCCGGTTGCCGGGGCGTTCTGGGTTCCCGAGCCGCAGAATTGCCCGGCAGGACCGCAGAACCTGCGGCATGTCCATGGCACGGCCGATGCGGTGGTGCCCCTCACGGGCCGCCGGGTCGGGTCAGGCTTCGTCCAGGGCGACCTGTCGCGCAGCATCGCGACATGGCGGCGTGTCAACGGATGTTCGCTGCCGCCGGTGGAGACGACGTCCGGGGGACTGGTCTGCCAGACCTGGAACGCCTCGGACTGCGCCAGCCGCCGCGACCTCCAGGTCTGCCTGCACGACGGCGGCCACGTGGTGCCGTCCGGCTGGATCGCCTCCGCGATGGACTGGGCCGCCGACCTCAAGCGGCGGCGGCTCAACCACATGGCGGCTCCCTGACGAGAGGGATCATGTCCGGCGGGACGGCCACTCGCCTGCTTCGAGGACCTCGAACACCCATGCGGCGACGAAGCCGAACAGGACGTGGCCGACATAGCTCATGAAGGACAGGTCACCGCCCCACTCGATGAGGAGAAACGGGAGGCCGGCAAGCGGTGCGAAGATGCCCAGCGCATTGAACCAGGTGAAGGAGCCCCACGCGAGGCACCTGACGACGCGGTCCGGAAGCGGCAGGAACCGCACGGCGCTCACGGCGCTGACGACGCACCAGAACCCGGCCATCGCGACGGTCAGGCTGCCCTTCGCGGCAAGCACCGCAAGGAACAGCGTGAAGGCGACCCACACGCCCGCGGTCAGGATCGCGTCCCACTTCGGGAGAGCCCGCGACACCGCATAATAGGCCACGGGGTAGCCGACGATCCCGACAAGATAGTGCGCGGCGGTCGCGGTGGGCAGGGACAACTCATAGCCTGTCCAGGCCTGGACGAGGCTGATGACGAGGCCCGGTGGTTCGAGCGGCCCGCCGATGATCCAGGGCGTCAGCACACGGGCCCAGATTTCCCAGGCCATCAGGGCGACGTAACCGCCGATGAACAGGTTGACCAGCGTTCGTGCGCTGGGAATGGCGAGCGAGCGTTGCGATGCCGCTCGGGCGAAGTCAGTGCTCTGCATGGCGTACCTCCGGCAAGTGACCGTTCCAGGCCCAATGTCGAGCGCCCCGGATGCATTGTTACGATCGGCCCTGTGGGTGTCTGTCACGAAGGCGTGTGGCACATCCCGGCGACGCTTCCTCGACATCGACCGAAATCGGACGCGAGCCGAATTCCGCGCTCGCCGGAGCGAACCGTTGCGACGCTGTCCGTTGCGCGCCGCCGGAACGTCGATGCCGGCGCCTGATCCATGGCCGGGACATCATTCCGCTTGTGAGTTTTGTAGTTTTCGGTTTGGCTAAGCTCAGGCTGTCCCCCGGATCGTCATGCTGCGCCAACGCATTTGTTTCGTTGCTGTTTTCACTTTGGCCTGGATCGCATTCTGCGAGCCGTGGCTCTCCGGCACGTTCACGATACCTTTCGATGCAAAGGCCCATTTCCAGGCGCAGATCCAGTTCCTCGCCCACGCCATCGCGTCTGGTGACAGTCCCTTCTGGACGCCCAACGTCTTCGCTGGTTCGCCGCAGATCGCCGACCCCCAATCCCTGATCTTCTCGCCTGCGGTCCTGATCGCGTTCTTCACCGCAGAGCCGTCCTTCCTCATCGTCGACGCCTACGTTTTGGCCCTGCTCGGGCTGGGAGGGCTTGCCGTCGGCTGGTTTGTCATGGACCGCGGCTGGCATCCGGCCGCCGCGATGGTAACGGCGCTGGCCTTCTCCTTCGGCGCCTCCGCCGCATGGCGGATCCAGCATGTCGGCCAGATCAAGAGCTACGTCTTCTTCGGCATCACGCTCTGGCTGCTCGCACGGTGCATCGAGCGCCGGTCCATCGGCTGGGGAATCCTGACCGGGCTGGCTGCCGCAGTCATGGTCGCGGAACCCGACCAGGTCGCCCTTCTGGGATGCTACGTTCTCGCGGGTTACGTGGTCCACGCATGGGCGAGCGCGGAGCGGCCGTTGGCCTCGGTGCGGGATACGCTGCCGGCCCTTGCGACAGCGGCAGCCGTCTGCATTGCTTTGGCGATCTTTCCGCTGCTGTTCACGCTGCTCTTCGCGGAAGCCTCGAGCAGGTCAACGATCGCCCTGTCCGAGGCCCTCTCCGGGTCGCTGCATCCGGCGTCGCTCCTGACGACTGTCGTGTCGGATCTCTTCGGGGCCCATAGTTCGGGCGTTCCATACTGGGGGCCTGCAAGCCCGGCGTGGGGCGAGCCCGGAATCGTCCTGACCCAGAACATGGGACAGCTTTATGTCGGCGTGCTTCCGGTCCTCGTCACACTCGGGATCGGGCTGACCGGCAGGCGCGTGCTCGACAAGGACAGTCGCTTCTTCGTGGCCGCAATTCTGATCCTCGTCGCCTACGCCCTTGGCCGCCATACGCCCTTGTTCGAGACGATCTTCCATCGACTTCCGGGCGTGTCCGTCTTTCGGCGGCCGGCCGACGCGACGTTCCTGATCGGTGCGATCGCATCGCTGCAGGCGGGCTACCTCGTTCACCTCTGGATCTCCGGAGAGGGCTGGCCGGGGGCGAAAGTCGCCTTTCCGGTCCTTGCGTGCATCATCGGCGCGGTCCTTGGCGGCTGCACCTTCGTGGCGGCGCGCTACGGAAGGCTCGACGTCGCCGCCTCTGCGATCCTGACGAGCGCGCTTTGGCTCGCAATCGGCATTTCGGTCCTGGAGGTGCTGCGGCGAACCCGACTGGCGAGCGCGCAGGGCGGCATCGGAAGTCTCGTCGCGATGGGACTGCTCGGCGCCTTCATGGTCGCGGATCTGAGAGCGAACAACGGCCCCAACGAATCGACGGCACTTCCTGCGGCCCAGTACGACGTCCTCACGACGGGCGCCAAGAACGAGACGGTCAAGCTGTTGAAGAGCCTTATCCGGCAGCCGGGTACGAGGGACCGGCGGCCGAGGGTCGAACTGACCGGCCTCGGCTTCGAGTGGCCCAATGCATCGCTCGTGCAGGGCTTCGAGAACGTCTTCGGCTACAATCCCCTTCGACTCGGCGACTTCAATGCGGCCACGGGAAGCCCTGACACGATCAGCGCACCGGACCAGCGGCGCTTCACGCCGATCTTCCCGTCTTACAGATCGACCTTCGCGAACATGTTCTGCCTGCGCTACATCGCGACGGGAGCTCCCATCGAGTTGATCGACCGGTCTTTGCGAGCCGGCGACCTTCGCTTCATCGCCCGTACGAAGGATGCCTACGTCTACGAAAACCCTCACGCCTTGCCGCGGGTGCTTTTCGCCGACGGGTATCGGGAAGCGGATTTCGACGCTCTCATCCGGACAGGCCGCTGGCCGGACGGGTTCGACCCGACCCGCGAGGTCCTTCTCGAGCAGGTTCCCGACGACATCGCAGCGGGCGTGCGTGGCGACGACCATGGCGGGTATGCCCGATTGATCAGCTACAGGAACACCGTCGTCGAGGTCGGCGTCGAGTCGAGGCGCCCCGGCTTCGTCGTCCTGAACGACGTCTTTCATCCGTGGTGGCGCGCGACAGTGAACGGGGAGCCAGTCCCGATCCTCAAGGCGAACGTTCTCTTCCGTGCCGTTCAGGTTCCAGCAGGTGCCAGCAAGGTTCGCTTCGAATTCAAGCCCGTCGAGGGATCGATCGCCGAAGTCGCCGAGATGATCTGGCCAAACGCCGAGTGACGCGCAGATCTGATCCCGGACCTCCGGGGCATCGGGTCTCCGTCTGCGCCGCAGGGCGGAGGCCGCTCTCAGCGGAAAGCGCCTTCTCCGCAGCCCTCACCCCCGGCGAGGCTTGGTCTCCGGAACGCGCTTGGAGCCCTTCGCTCGGGGCCGGCCTGCCTTCTTGAAGCCATGCGCGGGCTTGTCTCCTGCGCCGGGAACTGGCCCCGTCTGCGCGACTGGTTCGTGGCTGCGCTTGGACTTGAAGTGCCCCTTCGCTTTTCGCGCGTCCCGGCGAGGCTCCTCGGCGGCCGGCTTGGTGTAGCCAGTTCGCGGAGCTCGTTCCTTGAAGACAGGCCCGGGTGACCCGGACGCACCGCTGGCGGAGGTGGATTCACGGACATGCTGCGGCGGACGGCTGCGGCGAGGAGCAGGGTCTTGCCGATTGCCGGCAGCATCCGGCGCCTGGCTGCGTTCGAACCGGATATCCTCGCCCTTGCCGCCCCTGACGGACGCAGATTGCGCAAAACGCTCGGCTGCGGCTTCGGCGATCTCGAACCTCGTCTCCCGGTCGAAGATGCGGATCGCCCCGATCTCCTTCCGGGTGACGTGTCCGCGACGGCAGATCACCGGCAGGAGCCAGCGCGGGTCGGCGTTCTGTTGCCGGCCGATACTCATGCGGAACCACACCATGGGCCCGCCGGGTTGACGATCGCCCTTGACCGGGTCGTAGGCCGGTCGCGGATCGGCGTCTTGCCGTTCGTCTGCTCGCAGGCGCTTTTCCCGCGGCTCGCGATCGCGGTGGCCAGCGGGGTCGTAGACGTCCTCCGGCTCAGGCAGCCGGGACCGGACAGCCCGCACGAAGGCCGCCGCGATCTCGTCCGGCGTGCGGTGCTCCATCAGAAGGCGCGCCGTCGCCATGTCCTCCTCGGACCTCTCCTCCGAGAAGATCGGATCCTTCATCAGGCGTTCCTGGTCGCGCCTGCGGACGTCGTCCGCGGACGGTGGCCCGATCCACTCGGCCTCAAGCCCCGCCTGCTTGAGAAGCAACTCCATCCGCCGGCGCCGGTTGAACGGCGTGATCAGCACGCACACGCCCTTCCTCCCGGCACGGCCGGTCCGACCGCTACGGTGCAGCAGCGCGTCCCGCCCGCGGGGCAATTCGGCATGGATGACAAGGTCGAGACCAGGCAGGTCGATGCCGCGCGCGGCGACGTCGGTCGCCACGCAGACGCGGGCCCGCCCGTCGCGAAGCGCCTGAAGGGCGTGGTTCCGCTCGCTCTGCCCCATCTCGCCGGACAGCGCCACGGCTGCGAAGCCGCGCTCCAGCAGGCTGCCGTAAAGCGTCCTCACCGCTTCGCGGGTGTGACAGAACACCAGCGCGCCAGGAGAATCGAAGAAGCGCAGGACATTGACGACGGCGTGCTCGATCTCGCCGGGAGCGACGCGCACGGCCTTGTAGTCGATGTCGCCATGCGGCTGGCTCTTGTCGACGGTGTCGATGCGCAGGGCATGGCGCTGGAACCGCTGGGCCAGGACCGCGATGTCGCGCGCTATCGTGGCGGAGAAC
>CAZJCW010000027.1:0-26021 GCA_964544365.1 uncultured Alsobacter sp. | reverse complement strand
AGGGACAACAAGCGGACGCCGTCGGGGAAACCCGGCGGCGTTTCCGTGCCGGGCCATGGCATGCCTTCTCGCGTCAGGGTCTTGGCGTAGCTCCTGGGGACAGGCCGGCGTGGTGGTCGCGTCGCGAGCCTTGGAGCGCTGCGGGCACGGCGTGCGAAGATGGCCCCGAAGACGGGTTCAAGGACATCCTCCGGGCTTGGGGCTCGGGGGCGGGTGGCCGCGACAGTCCGGCTGACGGGCACGGCAGCGCCCCTGCTTCCCAGGACGGATTGTTGATGACCATGACGCAACGCGCCATGCGCTCGCCCTGCGGCGTGCGCAGACAGGTCGTCTCACCCAGTTGGAAGGTTCGGCCATCGGCCCGGCAGGTGCAGGGTGGCAGAGGGGGCTGGGGACCGGGATCAGTGAACCGAGACTGCGCATTCGCGCCGTGTCGCCCGAAGCCCGGTGGACCGGCGGAAAAGACAGCGGCCAAGATGGCGAGCCCGGCTGTTGCGCCCAGGCGAAGCGGCAAGCCCATCCGACAACGATAGCAGGGCTTCGTCCATCAGGCGAGGTCCGGAACTTGGCGATGCCCCGCATCGCGATACACTCCTCCCCCCGATCCAGGAGACAGGCCGATGCCGCGCTATCTGATCCTCGACAACGTCACCGGCTCCATCGTGGCGGACACGCTCGATCTCGACGGCCCACCGCGCGAGGAGTCACCGCTCGAGGCCGTGAAGCGATATGACGGCCTGACGCTCGAGGACGAGCGCAGCTACGCGGAGGAGCACCCCAGCGCGGCGCTCAACAACGTGCTGGGCTACATCGTGTACCTCGCTCCGGACGACCTTCCCAAGGTGAAGGATGGAACCGACCGGGATGCCGTGGACGCCGCCGTCGATGCCTGCGAACCGGCTGCATTCGTCGAGGTGCGCGAACTCTGAAGGACTGCCGCCGGTCAACTCAACCGGTGGTTCGTAGACGCGCCACCGCGGCAGCGCCGACCATGCGACGCAGCGCGCCGTCTCCTCCGGAGGCGGCTGCCGCGTCGCGGGGGTCCATCGGTCATGCCGGTTGTCATCATCCAGAGGCACTTCCCCGTGCCCTCCGTGATGGAGACGGCGACGGACGAGGAGATGCTCGACTGGCTGCGGAGCCGCAAATGGGTGCCGAACCATGCGCGGGCCTCGACGAATGCTGCCCGCGCCTGGGTCGCTGCGCAGCCGCGGCCATCCGGATGGTTCGACAGCATGGAGGCAGCCCGCGCCTGGCTCAGGGCGAGGCCGCACCCGGCATGGGACGACGGAGCGGACACCCCTGCTGCGACGGTGGATGCATGATACGCCGCCGCCGGTGGCTGCGGCCGTCCCGTGTCGCGGTCGTTTTTCGGGAAGCGGGGTCTTGAAGGTCGGCGCAGGCATCGCCATGTGAATGTTCGTCACATTAACATGGAGGGACAGATGTCCTCGACTGCGTCGCGTCATGCCTGGTCACGAGAAGGCTGGGGTCCGGTTGCCGTAGCCCGGACCTGGCGCCCGCTCGAACTCGCCGCAATGATCGGCGGCTTTGTGATCTTCTGGCCGATCGGACTGGCGATCCTCGCCTGGAAGGGCTGGAAGGAAGGTTGGTGGATGGCCTCGCGCCGCGGATGGCGCTCGGACGACTGCGCGCAGCCGCGCCGTTGGTCGGCCAACGGCTTCGGCGCCGACCGCGAACTGCGCCGCGACAGCGGAAACAGCGCCTTCGAGGACTACAAGGAGAGCGAACTGAAGCGCCTCCAGGCCGAGTACGACAGGCTCGTCGAGGAGCAGAATGCCTTCGGCGACTACATCGAGGGCCTCCGTCGTGCGAAGGACAAGGCTGAGTTCGACGCCTTTCTCGCATCGCGCCGTGGTCCGGACGCCGGCGCCTCCCCCGCCGGCGCCTGACCCCGCACCGGGGCGCGGACTGCCCCTTCCCCCGCGCCCCGCAAGCGCCCGCCGCGTCTCCGACGCGGCGGGTTGCCCGTACGGGCGGACGAGTCCAGCTTCGGGACGCCGCCTGGCCGACATGCTTCACGAAGGATTAAAGCGGGCGCTCGCATTGTCCGCGGATGTGGCGCGGAGCTGTCAGGTATTGCGTCTTCTCCGGCGTCCTCGTTCTCCTGTCGGGATGCGGGCTGTTCGACTTCGAACAGCGCGAACCGTGGCGTGACGAGGCCGAACAGGCGTGTCTTGCGTCGAAGGCCGTGAAGATCTCCGCTTATGTCGAGCCCGCACGCGAGATCGACGGCCCCGGCGCGTGCGGAATGCTGCGCCCGTTCCGCCTGTCGGCGGTGGCGGACGGCTCCGTTGCACTCTCCAGCACGGCGACGCTGGCATGTCCGATCATCCCTGTCGTCGACCAGTGGGTGAACGAGGTGGTCCAGCCTTCGGCCGAATTGTATTTCGGCTCCCCGGTCGTGGAGTTGAAGTCCGGATCCTACTCGTGCCGCAACGTCAACAACCGGCGCGGGGGACCGCGCTCGGAGCATGCCTTCGGCAATGCGGTCGATGTCATGGCCTTCCGCCTCGCCGACGGCCGCGAGATCTCGGTGTCGCGGGGGTGGCGCGGTCCGGCACGCGAGCAGGATTTCCTCCGCGAGGTGTTCGTCGGCTCGTGCCAGCACTTCTCGACCGTTCTCGGTCCGGGCTCCGACGCTTTCCACTACGATCACTTCCATCTCGACCTCGCCCGGCATTCGCGCGGGCGAACCGTCTGCAAGCCGGTGATCAAGTTCGACCCGCGCCTTCCGGCCGTGATGGCCGCGCGCGGCGCGATGAGCCCGCGCGTCGCGGCCGAACCGCCCCCCGCATCCCAGGCCCAGCGGCCGTTGCTGCCGGGGGGGCGGCCGTTGGCGCTGGGGATTCCGGGCCTGCTGGGAGGCAACGGTTCGGATGACGAGGGCGGCGAGGCGGAAGGCGTGGTGGACGAGGGGCGGTCGCTTCGCCCGCCGATGCCCGTAAAGCGCTGACCGAGCGCCCCAGTGGCACCACCGCGAAGCGAAAAACAGGCTCCCCTGTGTGAGCCTGTTGCAACTATGAGACGAAATTGCGCCCAAAGAAGCACCCCCGGCTTGACCAAGTCCAAGCTGGCACGCATCGTTCGGCGTGAAACCGTTTCGGGCGTGCCCTCACGCCACCGTCCGCCTGCCCGGGAGTTCCCCATGCGCCATCTCGCCCTGACCGTCGCCGTCGGAACGCTGCTTGCGGCGGGTTCAGCCTCAGCCGACGGGCTGCGCCTTCCGGCCGAGAACTGGACCATTCCCTATTCGGGCAGCGCGTCGGCCATTCCCGCCTGTGACTCGCCCAGCGTGCTGTCGACGATCCAAAGCCGCTTCTCGGACCGGGAATCGTCGTACTGGTCCTCGAACCTGACGATCGTCGGCTTCGACAAGCTGCGCCCCGTCAGCTTCCGCCCCTGGGGTCTGGACTTCATTCCGCGCCTGTTCTGCACCGGTGTCGCCACGACTTCGGACGGCAAGCCGCGCCGCGTCGACTACGTGATCGCCGAGAGCACCGGCATTATCGGCTGGGGCTGGGGCGTCGAGTGGTGCGTGAGCGGGCTCGACCGCCAGCTCGGTTTCGCACCCAACTGCGAGATGGCGCGCCCCTGAGGCGCCGCAAGACGGATCCGATCCGATGACCGACCACGCTCGCAGCCCCGCCATCGCGGGGCTGTTTGCTTTGATGATTGCTATCCTGACGTGTTTGCCCGGCCCTGTGCTCGCGCAGGGCGAGCGGCGCGGCGGGACGCCGGGCGAGTTCGACTTCTTCGTGTTCGCCCTGTCATGGTCGCCGGGCTTCTGCCAGGCCGGAGGCGGGGACGAGAAGGGGCGCGACCAGTGCAGGACGGGCGCCGGGCTCGGTTTCGTGGTGCACGGGCTTTGGCCGCAGTTCCAGCGCGGCTTTCCCACGCAGTGCCAGAGCGCGAGCGTCAATCCGACGCGGATGGCGATGGATGTCGCCCGCGAGGTTTTCGTCGAGGAAGGTCTGGCGCGTCACCAATGGCGCAAGCACGGCACGTGCTCGGGGCTGAGCCCGTCGGAGTACTTCGCCGCCGTTCGGACAGCCCGCGACAAGGTTGCCGTGCCGCCGGAACTGCGAACGATCACCAGCGCGAAGGAAACGACGGCGCTCGACCTCGAGCGGGCCTTCGTTGCGGCCAATCCCGGCCTGCGGGTTGACATGATGGGCGTCGACTGCCGGGGCGAGGTGCTGCAGGAGGTGCGTGTGTGCATGAGCCGGGACCTGCGCGGCTTTGTGTCCTGCGGCGAAGTGGACCGGCGCGGATGCCGCGCGCGGACGATCACCATCCCGCCTCCCCGCTGAAGGCAGGACCGGCGTTGCGTTGACGCGGACGTCTGTCCGGGGCACGACAGCGCATGAATTACCGTCATGCCTTCCACGCCGGAAACTTCGCCGACGTTCTCAAGCACGCCGTGCTGGCCCGGGTGCTTCTGCATCTCGCCGCGAAGGACACGCCATTTCGCGTCATCGATACCCATGCCGGTATCGGCCTGTACGACCTCGCGTCCGACGAGGCCGAACGCACGCAGGAATGGCGCGGTGGCATCGGCCGCCTGCTCGATTCGCCGCTGGACGGTGACGCGGCAACGCTGATCCGGCCTTATCTTGACGTGATCGACGACGTTCGGGCCAGTCGCGGCCCGCTCGCCTATCCGGGATCGCCGGAAATCGCGCGCCGAATGACGCGGCGGCAGGATCGCATCACCCTGGTCGAGAAACATCCCAGGGATGTCGAGACGCTGCGGGAGGCGATGGACGGCGACCGCCGCGTGAAGGTGATCGCGCTCGACGGCTGGACCGCCCTGAATGCCTATGTGCCGCCCACCGAGAAGCGGGGGCTTGTGCTGGTCGATCCGCCCTTCGAGGAGGTCGGCGAGTTCGACCGGCTTGCGGCGGCCGCGGCCAAGGCGTGGACGAAGTGGAGCACCGGGACCTATCTGCTGTGGTATCCGGTCAAGGACCGGCGCGAGGTCGCCGCGTTCCATGACGCCGTCAGCGCGGGTCCGATCCGAAAGATACTGCGGATCGAGATGCTTGTGACGGGGGGTGGCGATCCCCGGTTGTTCAACGGCTCGGGCCTTCTCGTCGTCAATCCGCCCTGGACGCTCAAAAACGACTGCGACGTCCTGCTCCCCGCGCTGTCCGCTTGCCTTCGGCGCGAAGCATCGGCGCCCTGGCGTTGTGACTGGCTGAGTCCCGAACGCTGACGGCCGAGTAAAGCCGGAGACGCCGAAGCGTGGTGCCGGCTGCAAGCCTTGTCGACGGATTTGTTTTACGCCTTAAACAAATGTGAATTCTGGTTTCTTCTTGCATTGGATCGTCAATTGCAGGAAAAACAGAGTGCGTGCGTATGGCGCCTCCCGTCTGGAGGAGCGGATGATGTGGCCCTGAAGCAGGGAGGCAGCAGACGGCAGTCGGGACACCGTAGGCACGACACGCGGTGACGCGTGGTCTGGAGCCGGATCGGGCGATCCGACGGAGCGGAGCTAGGACATGCCTCAACAGGGTGTGGTGAAATTCTTCAATACCGAGAAGGGCTACGGGTTCATCAAGCCGGATGACGGCGGTCGGGACATTTTCGTCCACGTGACGGCTGTGTCGCGCGCCGGGCTCGAGGTGCTTGACCAGGGCCAGAAGGTGACGTTCGATATCGAGCCCGACAAGAAGGGCAAAGGACCCAAGGCGGTCAATCTCGTGGTGATGGCCGAGTGATCCTGCTCGACGGGCCCGGGGCCCGTCGGCAAGCAGGAAACGCGCTCCCATGATACTTCGTACGTCGCCGGCCTCGCCTTTCGGCCGCAAGGTCGTGATCGCCGCCAGTCTTCTCGGGCTGGCCGACACCATAACCGTTGTCAATGCCGACACGACGGATCCGGGCGACAGCCTGCGGGCGCAGAACCCGCTGGGCAAGATCCCTACGCTCGTCGATCCTGACGGCACCGCCTGGTATGACAGCCGGGTGATCCTGGAGGTCATCGACGCGCGTGCGGCCGGCGCCACCGTTCACGGGACGGGCGAGGACCGTCTGAAGGCTCTCCGCCTCCAGTCCCTTGCCGACGGTCTCATGGATGCGTGCCTGCTGCAGGTCTACGAGAACCGGATGCGCGATCCTGACAAGCGCGAGCCGAAATGGATCGAACACCAGGCCGGCAAGGTGGAGCGCGCTCTCGACCTGCTCGAATCCGCCCCGCCGAGCCTCGCCGGAGCGATCGACATCGGCCACATCGCGGTCGCCTGCGCGCTCGGATATCTCGATCTCCGCTTCGCCGGAACATGGCGGGAGACGCACCCGAAGCTCGTCGCCTGGCTCGATGCCTTCGCGGCGCGGGTGCCGGCCTTCGAGGAAACCCGCGTCAAGGCGTGAGACGCCGAAGCCATTGCGCGGCTGGAATGAAAAAGCCCGGCCTCGCGGCCGGGCTTTCGTCATGGGATCGGCGTGCGATCAGAACTTGTAGTTCAGACCGGCGCGGACGATGCCGAAGTTGCTGTCCGACGACTGCGTGGCCGTGTAGACGACGCCGCCGGTCGTGATCGAACCCGCCTTGTTGCCGCGGTCGATCGCGACGTAGAGGCCTTCGACCTTGGCCGTCCAGTTGTTGGTGAAGGCGTACTCGACGCCACCGCCGAGCACCCAACCGGCTCGGGTATCCGAGTTGCTGAACACGTTCTCGCCGATGTCGCCATAGGCGAGACCGCCGGTCACGTAGAAGAGCGCGCGATCAGCCGCGAAGCCAAGGCGGCCGCGGACGGAGCCCCAGTAGTTGCCGGTCTCTGTCGTCACGAACGAGGGAGTGAAGGTGCGGCCACCGCCGAAATCGGCGTACTGGATGTCCGTCTCGAGGCCGAACACGAAGGCGCCCGTCTGGAAGTTATAGCCGGCCTGCGCGCCGCCCGTGAAGCCGCCCTCGTCACCACCAGAGAAGATCGTCGTCGTTCCGCCGCCGGCGATCGTGACGTCGGTGCCGCCCGACCAGCCGTAGCCGGCGTTCACGCCGACATAGAAGCCCGTCCAGCTGAAGGCCGGGGCGTAGGTGACCGGCGTGGCCGGGGCGGTCTTGCGGTTGGGGAGGTCCGCGGCGAAGGCCGAGGTGGACAGGAGGCCGGCCACGAGGGCACCGGCAAGAGCACTCTTCTTCATTGTTCACTCCAGAACGAAGGAAAGGAGGTCAGGTCGACCTCCAAGGGGAAAAGGGTGACCGGCGGCGCAAATGCAGCGCCCCCTCAGCCGATCGGCCGCCCGTCTGGCGGCCAATCATGGCGGAACCAAGGACGACGGCGGTCTCTGAAGCCGCCGTCCCCGACATCAGAACTTGTAGCTCGCGCCCGCGCGGATGACGTTGACGCTGCTGTCGATGGAGACGGGGCCGACATTCGACGGGTAGGTCGTGCTGCCCAGCTGGTAACGCAGGTATTCGGCGCGGATGGTCACGTTCGGCATGACCATCATCTCCGCACCCGCGCCGAAGGCCCATCCCGTCACCGTGTCGCTGGTGACGCCGAAAAGGCTGCGGTAGCTGGCGTCGGCGAAGGCAAAGCCGACCGTTCCGTAGGCCATCAGGTTGCCGAAGCTGTAGCCGGCGCGGCCACGGATGGAGCTCAGCCAATCGTGCTTGGCCTCCTCCGTGAAGCTGTCGTTGCTGACGCCGGAGAAGCTGAAGTCCGCCTCGGCGCCGAACACGAACTTCTCGACCTGGAAGTTGTAGCCGCCGTGGAAGCCGCCGACCATGCCGGAGGTGTCCACGGGGCCGCTCTCGCCCCAGCCGCCGCCCAGATGCGCGCCGAGATAGAAGCCCTGCCAGCTCGGCAGCGGCGCATAGGCGGGAGCGGGCGAATAGGGGTCGGTGCGACGCGGCAGGTCGGCAGCCTGGACGGCAGTGGCGCCGGCCAGTCCGATGAAGGCCGACGAGAGAAGGATACGCAGCGCGGTCATGGCACGTCCTCGAAAACGACCCCCGAACGGGTCCGTTGACGATGGAGATACGCCAATGCGGCCGCGCGTTTAACCCTAATGCTTTTTCAAGGTCAATGATCTCTAAACGTGAATCGACTTCGACAACGCTTGGTTGACGAAGGTAAACCAATCATGAAGCATTGATTCTGCCTTGTTTTTGCCGTTTTCGGCTCTTGGGCGTCTTGTGCCGACATGCCGGCCGTGGCATTCCCATGATGTCCGCCACCGCCCGAGCCGGGCCTTCAGGGTTAACGCCGCTCCGTTGCCGTCGCCCCTTCCACTCTCCGTCTTCATCATCAGCAAGAACGAAGCGGACCGGATCGGGCGGACGCTGGAGGCCGTGCGCGACCTGAGCGACGACATCGTCGTCGTCGACAGCGGCTCCACCGACGGGACGCAGGCGCTGGCGGAGAGCCTCGGAGCGCGCGTGTTCGAACACGCCTTCGAAGGCTACGGACCGCAGAAGCGCCATGCCGAAGCCTTGTGCCGCCACCCCTGGTTGCTGAACATCGACGCTGACGAAGTCATCCCGCCCGACCTCGCGGACGAGATCCGCGCGCTGTTCAACGGGTCCGGGCCGACTGCCGACGCATACCGCATCCGGATCGCCGAGATCTTTCCGGGCGAAGGCGCCCCCCACCGGTTCGCTTACGCGCTCACTCCCGTGCGGCTCTATCGCCGGGACAAGGGTTCCTATTCGTCCTCTCCTGTGTGGGACCGGGTGGATCTGGTGCCGGAGGCGACGGTGGCCCGGCTACGCGGGACCATCCACCATTTCTCGGTCCGCTCGCTCGGCGACCAGATGACCAAGCTGAACGCCTATACGGACGCGCTCGTCGCCGACATGGCTGCGCGCGGCGACGGCGTATCGGTGCTGAGGTTGGTTCTCGAGTTTCCCGCGAACTTCCTGAAGGCCTATATCGGGCGCCGGCACATCCTGCGGGGCGCTTACGGCTTCATGACCGCCATGAACTTCGCCTTTTATCGCTATCTGCGCGTGGCCAAGCACATCGAGGCGAAGCGGCTCGCAAAGGCGCGCGAACGGGGATTCAAGTGAGCGCAGGTCGCCCATCCGTAGCCGGCCGGCGTGGCGCGGCTCTCGTCACGGGGGCCGGCAAGCGGATCGGCGCGGCGATCGTTCGCCGGCTGGCGGATGAGGGCTACGCCGTGGCGATCCATTGCCGCGGGTCCCGGGCCGAGGCCGATGCCCTGGCGACCGCGCTGGTGGCGGCAGGCTCGCGAGCGGCCGTCGTGACCGGCGATTTGTCCGATCCGGGCTGCGCGTCCATCGTCGATGCCGCCGTTGCGGCGCTGGGACGGCTCTCGCTGCTCGTCAACAATGCCTCGCTGTTCGACAGCGACCGCCTTCAGGACCTCGAGGTCGACCGCTGGGAACGTCTGTTCGCGGTCAACCTGCGGGCACCTGTCCTGCTGTCGCAGCGCTTCGCAAGGCAGGCGGCAGCGGAGGACGATCCCTGCATCGTCAACATCGTCGACCAGCGCGTCCGCAAGCTGACGCCGCAGCACTTCTCCTACACGCTGACGAAGGCGGGCCTCGACGCGGCCACAACGACGATGGCGCAGGCCCTTGCGCCGGCCATCCGTGTCAACGCCGTCGGGCCTGGACCGACCGCGCCGAACCCGCACGATGGTGAATCCGGCCTCGCACGCGAAGCAGCCGGAACCCCGCTGGAACGTGGCGTCACACCCGAGGACATCGCCGAGGCGGTCGCCTATCTCGCCCGCGCCCGCACCGTGACCGGTCAGATGATTGCTGTCGATGCCGGGCAGTCGATCGGCTGGCGGACGCCGGACATCGTCGACTGACTTCGCGTCGCACTACGCCTGCAGCGCGATGGCCGCGATGAGGCGGCCATAGTCCGGCTCGCCGCGATGGACGCTGCGCCGATAGCTGAAGAAGCGATCGGGATCGGAGTAGGTGCAAAGCGCGAGATCGACGAAGCGGCCAACCCCGGCCTGCGACAGGCGGTGCCCGATATAGGTCGGCAGGTCGAACAGGCTGTGTCCGGCCCGTTCGGACGGACGGAAGAAACGCGAGTCCCCCGCGCGCAGCGAGACGAAGCGCTCGACGAACTCCGGTCCGACCTCATAGGCGTCGGGACCGATGGTCGGACCCAGGACGGCGACGGTGCGGCCACGGTCGGCGCCGAGGTCTTCCATGCCGGCCAGGGTGGCCTCGAGAACGCCGGTGAAGGCGCCGCGCCACCCCGAATGACAGGCTCCGAGGACCCTTGCCTTCGCATCGGCAAACAGCACGGGTCCGCAATCGGCCGTCGCGATGGCAAGGCCCACGCCCGGCGTGCGCGTCACGAGGCCGTCCGCGCGCGGACGCGCGCCCGGCCACGCCCCCTCCGCGACGACCACGTCGGGGGAATGGATCTGGTGCACGTTGACGAGATGATCGGGTGCAACGCCGATGGCGGAGGCCATGCGGGCGCGGTTTTCCAGAACGGCCTCCGGCGCGTCGGCCGATCCCTGTCCGCCGTTCAGCGACGCGTAGATGCCGCCCGACACGCCGCCGCGCCGGGTGAAGAAGCCGTGCCGGATGCCGGGCAGTGCCAGCGCATCCGCTACGATCGCCTCTGCCGTCATGCCTCGCTCCCCTCCGCGATTCGCCGCGCCGGCCCACGGTCGGGACGCCGGCCGGGCGTGTCAAATCCGGCGAGCTCGGGCAGCGCCGTGTCCGTGACGGCCATAACCTTGAAAAGCCCGCCCATGCTGCCCGGTCCGGCATCCGCCAGTCGGTGGCGTGCGGCCTTGATGGCGGCGGCACCACTTTCGTCAGCGCGTCGGGAAAGCGCGGCCGCGCGCGCGTCGAGGCCGAGCGCGCGCAGGAACGCGCCTTGCGTCACCGGGCCATGAACCAGCACGTCGGCACCGGCGGCGGCACGCGCCAGCGCTGCGAAGTCGACATGGACCGTGAGATCGGCCTCGCCGGGCTCTGCCAGCACGTCGACGAAGGCGTGTCGTCGCACCGCCTGCAGCGTGTCGCCGAAGCCCGCGCCGGCATGGCCGTAGTCGATGGCGAGGACGGCGCCTCGACTGGAGCACAAACGCGCCGCCAGCGCGGCGATCACCCCGGCGCCGGCGTCCGCAACCTCGACGACGGCGCCCTCCGGCGCCGTGAGCCGCAGCGCCGGCTCGGGTTCGGCAGAAAGGCCAAAGGACAGCGCGCCGGCCGTGTCCAGCCCGACGAGTCGCTCGCACCAGCCCCGCGCGGTGCAGACGAACTGGCGCACGGGCAAGGCGTCGAAGAACTCGTTGGCGAGGACGATGGCCGGGCCTTCGGGCACCTCTTCGACAGCGTTGTGCCAGGCGACCGGGCGGCCACATCCCGCCAGGGTCGCCGCCTGCCGCTCCCGCAACACCGGGCTCGTCTCGACGAGGTGGACTTGCGCCGCGTCGAGGAAGGCCGGCACCAGCCGGGCCGCGCGAAGCGCATCCGCCATCAGCGTCCCACGGCCAGGACCGAGCTCGACGAGCCGGATCGAGGCCGGCGCTCCCATGCGCTGCCAGGTCTCGACGCACCACAGGCCGACGAGTTCGCCGAACATCTGCGATATCTCAGGCGCGGTGACGAAGTCGCCGCTCGCGCCGAAGGGATCGCGGGTCATGTAGTAGCCATGCACGGGATGACCGAGGCACATCGCCATGTACCGGGCTATCGTGATCGGCCCGTCGGCGGCGACGAGGCGCGCGATCTCGCGGCCCAGCGGCGTCAAGGCGTGCCGTCCACCGCTGGCCGGTGCGCGCGGGCGCGCAACACCAGGACGGCGCCGGCTGCAACGAGCGGCAGCGACAGCAGCATGCCCATGGTCGCCCCGCCCATGAGGAAGCCGAGCTGCGGATCCGGCTCGCGGAAGAACTCGCAGGCGATGCGGGCGAGGCCGTAGCCGATGCCGAACAGGCCGCTGACCATCCAGGGGCGCCGCAGCGCGCCGGCCCGGATCGCGATGAAAAGCAGCACGAAAAGCACCAGCCCCTCGAGCGTCGCCTCGTACAGCTGGCTCGGATGGCGCGGCTGCGGACCGGCCGTCGGGAACACCATCGCCCAGGGCACGTCGGTCGGCCGGCCCCAAAGCTCGGCATTGATGAAGTTGGCGACGCGGCCGAACCCGAGCCCGATGGGCACGACGGCGCAGGCAACGTCGGAGAGGCTGGCCAGCGGCAGCTTGCGCCGCCATGCCAGCACCACCATGGCCAGACCGCAGCCGATGAGCCCGCCATGGAAGGACATGCCGCCCTTCCAGACCGCGAACATCTCGCCCGGGTTCGAGAGGAACCAGTCGAAATTGTAGAAGAGCACGTAGCCGACGCGGCCGCCGAGCACGACGCCGAGGGCGGCGTACACGAGCAGGTCGTCGAGGTCCTCCGCGCTCGGCCGCATGCGGCCGCCCCACAGGTCGGCCTCCGCCGCGAGGCGGCGGGCGTAGAGCCAGCCGCCGATCAGGCCTGCGATGTAGGCAAGCGCGTACCATCGGATCGCAAAGGGACCGACCTGGATCAGCACCGGATCGATCACGGGGAACGGGATCACGAAGGTTGGCATCGCGGCTCCGGCAAGGCGTTGCGGGGCATGGGTCCACTCGTCCGGAGCACACGCCGTGGCCGTGATGCGCCCGCGTGCCGGCAGCGTCAAGCCGGCTGGCGGGATGCGCGGACCGGCGCCGCGTGGTAGGACCGTTCCACGCAGCGGGCGCGTTCCGCCCAAGAGAACGCCCCGGACACCAGGAGCAAGGCCATGGCCCAGAACCGTATCCTCGACGATTTCGCCCGCCTGTTCACCGACGCCGCAGGCATGGCGCAAGGCGTCCGGCGCGAGGCCGAAGGCGTGATGAAAGCGCAGCTCGAGCGGCTGATCCGGGACATGGACGTCGTCAGCCGCGAGGAGTTCGAGGCCGTGCGCGAGATGGCCATCCTCGCCCGCGACGAGAACGAGCGCCTGTCCGCGCGCATCGCGCAGCTGGAAGAAAAGCTGGGCATCCCGAAGACCCCGGCGGACGAAGCGTCCGCGATCTGAGACGACCGCCGCGCATATGGGGCGACGCCGCGGAAGCACGCGGCGCCGCCTCCTGCACAGCGCGTCCACGCACGACAAGTCACGCTTCGACGGTCTCGCGTCGTGACGTGGAGCGGATGGGCATCCGCTGTGGACGGTCCATCGACCGCGATTGTGCCCGGGGACCGAATCCCTGACGGTCCATCACGCTCGTCTTGCGTCACGAGTCGACCGCGCTAAGGTCGGAACAGCAAGTGATTCGCCAGTGATTCCGGGGCCTTCCAGCAAGGCGTCGGAACTGTCGGGTTCGGCCGGAGATTGGGGCGACCTTCCTCCGCGCCAGTGTTCCGGTGTGCGTGAGCGACGCGTCCGCGAGGCAACCTGCTACTCGAGCCGGGGAACGGCATGTCCGCATTGGAACTGGAAGTCGTTGAACGCGCCGAGCATCCGCTCGACGTGGTGGAGCGCCTCGCCACCGTTCACGACTGGTCCTTCGATCGCGCGGACGAGAACGAGATCTCCGTGTCGGTGACGGGGGCCTGGGCGGAATATCACGTCGCCTTCACGTGGCTCGACGAAATGGAGGCGCTGCACATCGCCTGCGCCTTCGACCTGAAGGTTCCGCAGCGCCGCCGGAGCGATCTTCTCGAACTGGTTTCGATGATCAACGAACAGCTCTGGGTCGGGCATTTCGATCTCTGGAGCAACGAGGACGTCGTGATGTTCCGCCACTCGTTGCTGCTTGCCGGGGGGGCCGAGCCCAACGGCCGCCAGTGCGAGAGCCTGCTCAAGGTCGCCATCGACGGCTGCGACCGCTATTATCAGGCGTTCCAGTTCGTGCTCTGGGCCGGCAAGTCGCCCCGCGAGGCGATGGAAGGCGCGATGTTCGAGACCGTCGGCGAGGCGTGACCCTTTCCTCCGCGCACGGCGCGTGACAGGCGGTGCGGGCGGCGCGATAAGGGGAACGCAACGCATCGCGAGTTCCTGCCATGTCGAACCCGGCCACTCCGTCCCCTCTGCTTCCCTCGCCTCTGCTCCTCGTCGGCTGCGGCAAGATGGGCGGTGCCATGCTGGAAGGCTGGCTGCGCATGGGGCTCGACTGCGCCGGCACGACGATCCTCGATCCGCACGCCTCGCCGTCGCTCCTGGCGACCTGTGAGCAGCACGGCATCGCTCTCAACCCGAGCGCTTCTGCAATCCCGACGCCGCAGGTGATCCTGCTCGGCATCAAGCCGCAGATGCTCGACGAGGCCGCAGCATCGCTTGCCCGTCACATAGGACCGCAGACGCTGCTCGTCTCGATCCTCGCGGGCAAGACCATGGACAACCTCCGCTCCCGACTGCCGGGACTGAGCGCCATCGTCCGGGCGATGCCGAACCTGCCAGCGGCCGTCCAGCGCGGCATCACCGGCGCCGCTGCAAGCCCCGCGGTGACGGAAGGGCAGCGGGCACTCGCCCAGGCGCTGCTGTCGGGTATCGGCCGCGTGGAATGGGTCGACCGCGAGGACCAGATCGACGCCGTCACGGCGGTCTCGGGGTCGGGACCGGCCTATGTGTTCTATCTCACCGAGTGCCTCGCACGGGCCGGGGCCGCATTGGGCCTGCCCGAGGATCTTTCCGCACGCCTCGCACGCGCCACGGTCGAGGGGGCGGGCGAGCTGATGCACCGGTCCGACCTTTCCCCCGCGACGCTGCGCGAGAATGTCACTTCGCCCGCCGGAACCACGGCCGCCGCCCTTGCCGTGCTGATGGCTGCCGACGGCCTCGATCCGCTGATGCGCGATGCCGTCGCCGCAGCCCGACGGCGCGCGGAGGAGTTGTCCGGCTGACAGGTCGCCGCCCCCCGCGGCATGCCTGCGTCGCCAGGACACCTTCCCGCAGGTCCTGGCGCCTTGGACGTGGACCCGTCGGACCCTATCTTGAGGGTCGACATCGAAACCAGGAGGCCGGACATGGCCAGGACGCCTGAACCGAAGAAGCCCGCAGGCCGCGGCCGCAAGGCCGCCGGCGCGACCGCATCCGCGGCCCAATCGTCTCCTGCGGAGGCGCGCTCGGCGTCGCCGCGCGACCGGATCATCGATGCCACGATGGTGCTTGCCGCGGAGCATGACTGGGACGCCTTCGACATTCGCGAGATTGCCGAGGCCGCCGGCGTCACGCTGGCCGAACTGCGGGATGCCTATCCCTCGAAGGGGGCGGTGCTGGGTGGCCTCGCCCGGCGGATCGACAGGATCGTGCTCGACGGGACCACCGACGACTTGGCCGACGAGCCCGCACGAGAGCGCCTGTTCGACGTGCTGATGCGTCGGCTCGACGCACTGGCACCCTACAAGGCCGGACTGCGACGCCTGCGACCCGACGTCGCGCGTGATCCGCTGTCCCTCGCCGCGCTGAACCAGCTCACCGTGAATTCAATGCGCTACATGCTGGCCGCCGCCGCGATCGATACGGCCGGGCCGATGGGCGCCCTGAAGGCGCAGGGCGCCGCCTTGCTGTGGGCACGGGTTCTTGACGCCTGGCTCGACGACGACGATCCGGGCCTCGCCCGCACCATGGCGGTGCTCGACAAGGAGTTGCGTCGCGCCGGCCAGTTCGTCGGCGGCCTCAACGACCTGTGCCGCATCACGGCGCCCTTCCGTGCGGTCTTCGATCGTGCCGCCGAGCGCGGACGGCGCTTCCGTGAGCGCCAGCGGGCCCGCCGCGAACCGGACGACGGCGACGACTACGCCGAAGCGGTCTGACCGCACGGTTTAGCGGGGGACAGCATGGCTGATGATCCGGCGGCGGCGCCGACGATCACCTTCGACGACTTCCTGAAGGTCGATATACGGGCTGGCACCATCGTCGCCGCGGAGCCCTTTCCGCAGGCGCGCAAGCCGGCGTTCAAGCTGACGATCGACTTCGGACCGGCGATCGGAACGAAGCGATCGTCGGCGCAGATTACCGTGAACCACCCGCTCGAGACGCTGGTCGGACGACAGGTTCTCGCCGTCGTCAACTTCCCGCCGCGACAGATTGGGCCCTTCATGTCCGAGGTGTTGACCCTGGGCCTTCCGGCGGCGGACGGCAGCGTCATGCTGATCGCGCCCGATCGGCCTGTGCCGAACGGCGGCCGGATGTACTGAAGGGCGGAGCGGACCTCGGCTCCTTCAGACGGGAACCCGCACCGTCGCCCTCAAGCCACCGAGCGGGCTATCTCCGAGGATAACGTCCCCTCCGTGGGATCGAGCGATGTCGCGCGCGATGGCGAGACCGAGGCCGGTGCCGCCCTCGTCGATGTTGCGCGCCTCGTCGAGGCGAACGAAGGGCTTGAAGACCTCGTCGCGCTGATCGGCGGGAACGCCTGGTCCATCGTCGTCGACGGTGATGGACAGCCAGCGCGCGTCGCGCACGGCGGTGATGGCGATCCGGTCGCCATGGCGGACGGCGTTCGACACGAGGTTGCCGATGCAGCGCTTGAACGCGTCCGGCCGTACGGTGGCGACGGGGTCGCCGCTCACGGTCACTTGCGTCGCATGGCCGGCACGTTCGGCGTCCGCCTTGAGCTCTTCGAGCAGGACGCCCATGTCGGTGGGCGCGGACATTTCTCCGGCGTCGCCGCGTGCAAAGGCCAGGTAGGCCTCGAGCATGCGGCTCATCTCGTCGATGTCCTTCTTCAGGTCGGCGACCTCGGGCGTCTCGTCCTCGTCCATCAGCGCGAGCGAGAGCTTGAAGCGCGTGAGGATCGTGCGCAGATCGTGGCTGACGCCGTTGAGCATCGCCGTACGCTGCTCGATCGCGCGCTCGACACGACGGCGCATCTCGATGAAGGCATGGCCGGCCTGCCGCACCTCGCGCGCGCCGCGCGGCGAGAAATCGATCTCGCGGCCCTTTCCGAAGCTCTCGGCTGCCTCGGCCAGTCGCAGGATCGGGCGGATCTGGTTGCGCAGGAAGATCACCGCGATGCCGAGGAGCACCAGCGAGGTGCCCACCATCCACATCAGGAAGATGTGCGAGTTCGAGGCGTAGGCCTGCGACCGGCGCGTCAGCACGCGCATCACGCCATTGTCGAGCTGGATGCGGATCTCGACGAGGTTGGAGCGGCCCACCGTGTCGATCCAGAAAGGCCTGCCGATCTGCTGGCGCAATTCGCGCGACAGGCTGGAATCGAGGATGGAAAAGAACGGCTTGGGCCCCGGCGGCGGAAGCGGCTCCGGAGGCAGGATCTCGACATCCAGGTTGAGCCTGTCGGCGGCGATGCGCGTCAGGGTCTCGTGGTCCTTGTCCTGCGGGTAGCTGCGGGCGATGTCGATGAGGGCGGCGATGTCCTGCGTCACAGCGGCGGACAAGCGGCGCGTCACCGTCTGCCAGTGTCGCTCCATGAAGGCGTATGCGAGCACCGACTGCAGGATCACCATCGGCGCGATGATGATGATCAGGGCGCGGGCGAACAGGCCCTTGGGAAGGCGCGCACCGAGGACCCGCATGATCCGGCGGCCGAGGGAGAGCCGCCGGGGGAGGTCCGCGGTGGTCATCGCCGCCGCCTATTCGACCACCAGACGGTAGCCGCTTCCGCGGACCGTCTGGAGAAACGAGGGATTGGCGGGGTCGGGTTCGATCTTGCGGCGAAGCCGATTGATCTGCACGTCGACCGTCCGCTCGTTGGACACGTCGCCGGAGCCGGAGAGGGCTTCGCGCGGCACGGTTTCGTTCGTCTGGCGGGCGAGGATCGTGAGGATCTCGCGCTCGCGCTCCGTGATGCGGATGATCTCGTCGCCCTGGCGCAATTCGCCCTTGTCGATGCGGTAGATGAACGGGCCGAAGCGGACGAACTCGGGTTGAGCCGGGGCCGGCGCCAACGCCGAGGCCGTGCGGCGGATGATGTTGTTGAGGCGAAGCACCAGTTCGCGCGGCTCGAAGGGCTTGGGCAGGTAGTCGTCCGCGCCGATCTCCAGACCCCGCACGCGATCTTTGGCGTCGGCTCGGGCTGTGAGCATGAGGATGGGCACGTTCGAACTCTCGCGCACCCAGTGGGCGAGATCGAAGCCATTCTCGCCCGGCATCATGACATCGAGGATGTACCCGTCGAAGACGAAGTTGGCGATCTGGGCGCGGGCGTCGGCGGCGTCGCGGGCCGTGGTCACGCGGTAGCCGTGTTCACTGAGGAAGCGCGAGAGCAGGTCGCGCAGGCGCCGGTCGTCGTCGACGACGAGCACGTGGGGGGCATCGTCCGCTGGAATAGGGCGGGGCCGGGCGGCGTTCAAACGCCGGTCTCCGGGTCGTGATGCGAAAAGCGGTGGACGGTCGGGCGATCGGTGGGCTCGATCATCGCCTCGAGAAAACGCCGGGCGGCCTCGCCGGCCTGGGGGCCCGCCTCGTCGAGCGCCCGGACGATTCGACGGGTCTGCAGTTCGGCAAGGTCAAGCGCGAGCTTGCGGCCTTGCCCGGTCGCGAAAAGCAGCCGCTGGCGCCGGTCCGTCTCGCCCGCGCGCTGCTCCACATAGCCTTGTTCCAGCAGCTCTTTCAGCACGCGGTTGAGGCTCTGCTTCGTGATGCGGAGGATGTCCAGCAGCTCGGCGATGGTCAGCCCCGGATTGCGGTTCACGAAGTGCAGCACCCGGTGGTGCGCCCGCCCGAATCCATAATGCTCGAGAATCCTGTCCGGATCCCCGACGAAGTCACGGTAGGCGAAGAACAGGAGCTCGATCAGCTCGTAATGAGGCTTTTCCGCCGCGGGACCGTCGTTGCGCCTGATTTCCAGAGCCGTCTGCATCGGAAGGAAGGCTCCTCGGTTTTTATGTCAGCGTTGTTGACATATTTCAGAGTGATTGTTACTCGTCAAGGCCTCGCGGCGAAAGGAAAGTGCGCCCTGCCGTCCCGGGCGCACCACGAAGATGCCAGAATACGCCGTCGAGACCCAGAGACGACAGCCCGAGACAAGTCAAAGACAGGCCGAACACAGGCCGAAGACGCCAAGGAGAGTGTCATGTCCGTCATCCCGTTCGACCAACGCGAAGGTTACATCTGGTTCGACGGCCAGATCGTGCCGTGGACCGACGCGAAGGTGCACGTGCTCACGCACGGGTTGCACTATGGCTCCTGCGTGTTCGAGGGCGAGCGGGCCTATGGCGGCCACGTGTTCAAGTCGACCGAGCATTCCGAGCGCCTGCACAAGTCGGCCGGCATCATGGATTTCGAGATCCCGTTCTCGGTGGCCGATCTCGACGAGGCGAAGCAGAAGGTGCTGCTCCTCAACAACATGAAGGACGCCTATGTCCGCCCCGTCGCGTGGCGCGGTTCGGAGATGATGGCGGTGTCGGCCCAGCGCTCCACGATCCATGTCGCCATCGCGGTCTGGGAATGGCCCTCGATGTTCGACGTCGAGACCAAGATGAAGGGCATCAAGCTCGACATGGCGGACTATCGTCGTCCCGACCCGCGGACGGCGCCGTCCGACGCGAAGGCGGCCGGCCTCTACATGATCTGCACGATCTCGAAGCACCGGGCCGAGAAGAAGGGCTTCGCCGACGCGCTGATGCTCGACTGGCAGGGCAGGGTGGCGGAGTGCACCGGCGCGAACGTGTTCTTCACGCGCGACGGGCAGATCCACACCCCCATCGCCGACTGCTTCCTGGACGGCATCACCCGCCGCACGACCATCGACCTCGCCAAGCGGCGCGGGCTGGAGGTGATCGAGCGCCGGATCCTGCCGGACGAACTCCCCTCGTTCAACGAGTGCTTCATCACTGGGACCGCGGCCGAGGTGACGCCGGTCTCGCAGATCGCCGATCATGTCTACCACCCCGGCAACATCACCCGGACGCTGGTGCAGGACTACATGGCCGAGGTGCAGCCGAAGGCATCCGCGGCCTGAGCCATGGACGGGGAGGGCCGACCCGCGTCAGACCCGGCCCCGGATCCATCCGGGGCCTCTGCCTCGCCCACGGAACCGTGGTTGGCCCCACTCGCCCAAGCGCGTGTCGCCGTTGCCGGATCGTCCCGGCACTTCGCCCGGGTTTTCGGCAGCGGATCGATGTCCGTCGAACTGTATCGACCGCAGGTCGTCGATCCGCAAACGCCGCATCTGCAGGACGAACTGTATGTCGTGGTCGCCGGCAGCGGCGTCTTCTTCAGGGCAGGGGAGCGGGTGTCGTTCGTGGCGGGGGACGTGATCTTCGTCCCGGCAGGCATGGAACACCGCTTCGAGAGTTTCACCCCGGATTTCGAAACCTGGGTGATTTTCTATGGCCCGCAGGGCGGCGAATAGGGCTGCCTCGAACGCGCTGCTAAGCCCAGCGCTCCTTCGCGCGGTCGTCGGCCTCCTTGGCCTCGACCCAGCCGCCGGTCGATCCGTCGGCGCGGTGCTCCTTCTTCCAGAAGGGCGCATCGGTCTTGAGGTAATCCATCAGGAACTCGGCAGCGGCGAAGGCCGCCGCGCGATGCGCGGAGGCGGTAACGACCAGGACGATGGTTTCGCCGGGCGCGATCCTGCCGTGCCGGTGGATGGCGGTGACGCCCTGCAGGGGCCATCGTTCGGCCGCCTGACGGGCGACACGGCCCATCTCCTCCTCGGCCATGCCCGGATAATGCTCGAGTTCGAGTGCGGCGAGCGATCCGGCCTCGCCGCGGCAAAGGCCGGCGAAGGTGACGACGGCGCCGATGTCCGTGCGCCCTTTCGTCAGCGCCGCGACCTCGACGGCGAGGTCGAAATCCTCCGCCTGGACGCGCACGGTCACGGGGCAGTCCATCTCAGCCCCCGGTCATGGGCGGGAAGAACGCGATCTCCGCCGCCCCTGCGATGGGCGTCTCCGGCCGGACATGGCGCTTGTCGACGGCCGCGCGCACGACGCCTGGATTCTCGAAGGCATGGGCGTATTCCTCGCCGCGCGTGGCGAGCCAGGCGGCGAGATCGGACACGGTGACGACGTCGTCCGGCACGTCCACGGTCTCGTCAGGCTTGCCCACCCGTTCCCGGACCCAGGCGAAATAGACGAGCTTCACCGGCCGCGTCATGGCGATCAGGCCCCGTGGTCGATGACGTGATGGATGCCGGCGCGGAAATAGTCCCACCCGGTCCACAGCGTCAGCACGGCGGCAATCCAGAGGAGGACGAGGCCAATCATCGTCGTCCCGGGCAGCACCGTCTCGCCAGCAGGGCCCGCGATGAGAAACCCGACCGCGACCAGCTGCAGCGTCGTCTTCCACTTGGCGATGGCCGACACGGGGACGCTGACCCGCAGTTCGGCGAGATACTCGCGCAGGCCGGAGACGAGGATCTCGCGCGACAGGATGACGATGGCCGCCCAGATCGACCAGCTGGAGATGGTGCGGTCTGCGACGAGCATCAGCAGGCAGGCTGCGACCAGCAGCTTGTCGGCGATGGGATCGAGCATCCGCCCGAGCGCCGACTGCTGGGACCACGCCCGCGCCAGGTAGCCGTCGAAATAGTCCGTGATGCCGGCCACGGCGAACACGCCGAGCGCGACCCAGCGCATCCAGTATTCCTCGGGCCAGAACATGCAGATGACCACCACGGGAACGGCGACGACGCGCCCGTAGGTCAGCACGTTGGGTAGGTTGAACGGATGGGCCCGCATCGGGTTCGCCAGCGACATCGAAGCCCGAAAGATCATGCCGCAGCGCGGTCGTCAACCGCAGGCGCGTCCGGCCAGCAGTGCGTCCGCCCCGACATCCCCGGCGGCGGGACCGACCGGCTGGCGACGGTGGCGCGGGGGCCAAAGCTCGACGGAGGTCGACGGGCAGCGCCGTTCGTCAGGACGCGACGTTCGGTCGCTCCCAGGGGCGCAGCGATGCCCGGAAACCGATCTCTTGGACGAGGTGTGGACAGGAAACGAAGGGATGCCGGCGACGTCCACGTCGCGGGAGGCACGCCGCCCGGGTTCCATCGCAGCACCGCGTTCACCGCCGCCGCACCCGACGCGGCGGAAATCGCACCGGTCCGGATGACACCGGGCCCCGAAATGCTCTAACGGATGACGATGCACCGGCGCGGGCCCTTTGGACCGGGAGGTCCGCCTCCCTTCGGCTGCGGCCCCTTCGCGCGCCGCGGCTACCACCATGGCCGGCTCAAGGAGGCTCTCGTGGACGCCGCCCGTGCACTGCTTGGCGAGCGGGGCGCACAGGGCTTTTCGCTGGCCGACGCGGCGAAGCTGGCCGGCGTCAGCCCTGCGGCGCCCTATCGCCATTTCCGCGACCGCGACGCGCTGCTGGCCGAGGTCGCGCGGCAGGGCTTCACCCTCTTCGCCGAACGGTTGTCGGCGGCGCTCGCCGCCGGCGGCGATCCGCGCGACGGCCTTGTCGCCATGGGCCGGGCCTACCTGTCGTTCGCCCGAGAGGAACCCGGCCTCTACGAGGCAATGTTCTCCTGGTGCGCCGCCCCGGACAAGGAGGGCGGCGATGCCGGGCAGGCCAACGGCGCCTTCGACATCCTGCTCAATGGCATCGCGCGGGCTCTGGCGGTGTCGGGCCGTGTCACGGGCGATCCCCGCAGGCTGGCGCTGGAGGTCTGGGCCCTGGCGCACGGGGTCGCGACCCTTGCCGCGGCGCGCCAGCTCGGGCCGGGCATCGATCCCGAAGTCGTCCTGCGCGAAGGTGTCGGCGCCCTGCTGGCGGGACATCGGGCGCTCGCCAAGAACGCCTGACCCGGCGCCGCCTCACGGCGCGGCGAGGAGCCGGTCGATGCTGTCCTGGTCGTTGCCGCCGCCGGGCGGGCTGGGGCCGATCTGCGGCCGCGGCGGATCGAATCGCGGGTCCTCCGGTTCGAAATCGACGATTTCCGGAAGATCGCGCGTCGCGGCGAAGGTGGCGATGCGGGCGAGCCGGCGTTCGATCGTCGCCAGAACGGCCTGGATGCGGCGCGCGCGCTGCGAGGCAATGTCCTGCATGGCGCATTGCAGGATCACCGTCGTCATCCGCTCGGCAACGAAGGCCCGGAACGCGTCGGCGTCGAGATCGCGTTCGGCCATCACCTGCTCGGCTGCCGTCATGATGGCGTTGGAGACCTCTCCGCAGTCCTCGATGATGAAATCGAGTTCCTGGGTTGCTGCGGGGATCTGGCCCTTGGCCAGTTCGTTCGCGCCCAGCGCGGAGAGTTCCCTCCTCACGAAGCGCAGGTAGTCAGCGGCCGCGTTGATCTCGCGCATCAGGGGCGCACGGGAAGGTGCGGCGTCGGCGGTGGCGTCGAGGGCGCGGCTCGCGCGAAAGAGCGGCGGCGGCTGCACGGGACCGGGAAGCATGTCGCTGTGGCGTCTCGCGGGTCCCGGCCTTTGTGTCATGGCTGACGTCCCGCGCGGCGCAGCCGCGTCACTCCCCGAAGATGGACTCGATCTTGGACCGAAGGGTCTGCGCGTTGAACGGCTTGACGATGTAGCTGCTGACCCCGGCCTTCTTGGCGGCGATCACGTTGTCCGTCTTCGATTCCGCGGTCACCATGATGAACGGTGTCGTCTTGAGGGAATCGTCCGAGCGAACGGTCTTCAGGAGGTCGTAGCCCGTCATGGGCTCCATGTTCCAGTCGGAGATGATCAGCCCATACTTGCGCTGGCGCAGCTTCGCCATCGCCTCCACGCCGTCGGTCGCGTCGTCCACGTTCTCGAAGCCGAGTTGCTTCAGGAGATTGCGGATGATGCGGATCATCGTCTGATAATCGTCAACGACGAGGATCGGTGTGGAGGGATCGATCTGCAATAGAGCCTCCTGGCGGCGGCGTTTCAAACCTGTTCGGATCCTGTTCTCGGTATCCGAAATGCGACATGCTCTTGTTACTTAACCTCGGCCGCTTTCGTTTGCGTTAACAGGCCGGTTTCACTTCCTGCGGTTGTGCGGGCCTCGGGGCGCTAAAGGTCTTATGGAAGCGCCGCTGTCGCCGGCCGATACTGAGGCCCTTCTGGACTGCTGCCGAGGATCCCGTGCCGCTCAAGACCTACACATTCGAGGAACTGTCCGTCGGAATGCGGGACAGCCTGCTGCGCACCGTCATGGCGAGCACGGTGAACCAGTTCGCAGAAGTGTCGGGCGACGTGAACCCGATCCACCTGTCGGACGATTTCGCCGCCACCACGCGCTTCGGCCAGCGCATCGCGCATGGCATGTTCACGGCCAGCCTGATCTCGGCCGTCATCGGCACGCGGATGCCGGGGCCCGGCGCCGTGTATCTGTCGCAGACGTTGCGGTTCCTTGCCCCGGTCAAGATCGGCGACGTCGTCGGAGCCGTCGTCGAGGTCGCCGAAATGGTGGAAAAGGGCCGCCGCGTCCGGCTTGACTGCCAGTGTCTCGTCGACGGAAAGCCGGTGCTCGAGGGCGAGGCCTGGGTGATGGTGCCCTCGGGGGCGCGTCGCTCTTGACCGTGGCCCGGACGCGCGCCAGTTTGCGCCCGCTCCAACCCGGCCTCCCGTCGGCCAGCGGCCGCAGCCAAGATCGCGCATGAACGACCAGAATTCCTCCGCCGGTGCGCCCGGCCCGTTTGCCGTCTTGCGCGGCCGCGGCCCCGTGCCGCAGGAACTGGCAGGCGCGGTCGCGGCCCTGGGCAACTTCGACGGTCTTCACCGGGGTCACCGCACGGTGCTCGACGCCGCCCGGGGCCTTGGCCGGCGATTGGGACGCCCCGCCGTGCTGCTGACCTTCGAACCTCATCCCAGGGCCTATTTCCGCCCGCAGGAGCAGATGTTCCGGCTGACGCCCGAACCGCTGAAGCTCGCGATCGCGCAGCGCCTCGGCCTCGCCGGCGCCATCGTCCTGCCCTTCGACGCCGCGATGGCTGGCACGACCGCGGAGGCCTTCATCGCCGACCTCCTCGTCGGGAACCTCGGCCTCTCCGGCGTCACCGCCGGGCACGATTTCCATTTCGGCCGCGGCCGGGAGGGCACGCCCGGCCATCTCGCCCAGCAGGCCTCCAATGCCGGCCTTGCGGTGGAGATCGTCCCACCCTTGCGGGAGGGCGACGAGCCGGTGTCGTCCAGCGCCATCCGCGCCAGGCTGGGGGAGGGCGACGTCGAGGCCGCCGCGCGGCTGATCGGCTCGCGCTGGGTCGTCCGCTCGACCGTCCAGCACGGTGAGAAGCGCGGCCGCACGCTCGGCTTCCCGACCGCTAACCTGAAGCTCGAGGCGGGCTGCGGCCTCCGGCACGGCATCTACGCGGTGCGCGTTGCGCTGGGCCAGGTGCTCCTCGACGGTGTCGCAAGCTTCGGCCGGCGGCCGACATTCGACGACGGCGCGCCGCTTCTCGAGGTCTTCCTGTTCGACTATTCCGGCGACCTGTATGGCCGGCGCCTGGACGTCGAGTTCGTGGCGTGGCTGCGCGGCGAGGAGAAATTCACCAGCGTCGACGATCTCGTCCGCCAGATGCAGACGGACAGCGCCGCCGCCCGCGCGGCGCTGGCGCGCGGACCGGATATCCCCGCGCCCAGTCTGCTGCCTTTCCCCGATGCCCTTTATCTGTGAGATACGGCCTGCTAGAACCCGCGTCATGGTTCGGTTCCGGCTCCTGCGCGCCCTGATGCGGCGAATTACCGGCCCGGCCCTCGCGAAAGGCTGACGCCTCGCGACGGGCCGGGACGACGTCCGCCGCCGCATCTCCCGACATCCGCCGGCGCAGGCCGGCGTCCACACGGTTGCCCCGCCATGAACGATCGCCCCAAGGACGCTGCCGCCGGCCGCGACTATTCCAAGACCCTGTTCCTGCCGCAGACGGAGTTTCCGATGCGCGCCGGCCTGCCGCAGCGGGAGCCGCAGCTTCTCGAGCGGTGGAGGCAGATGGATCTCTACCGTCGCCTGCGCGAGACGGCGGCGGGGCGGCCGAAGTTCGTGCTGCACGACGGACCGCCCTATGCCAACGGCAACATCCACATCGGGCATGCGCTGAACAAGATCCTCAAGGACATGGTCACGCGGTCGCAGCAGATGCTCGGGCACGACTCGAACTACGTGCCGGGCTGGGACTGCCACGGTCTGCCGATCGAGTGGAAAATCGAGGAGGAGTACCGCAAGAAGGGCCGCAACAAGGACGAGGTCGACGTCGTCG
>CAZJCW010000026.1:0-26408 GCA_964544365.1 uncultured Alsobacter sp. | reverse complement strand
TTCGGTCGGCGACGCCGGGCACGACTTCGTGCAGGAACACCACGTCGCCCTGGAACTCGGTGACGCGCACGGTCGCCGTCTTGAGGCGGGCGAGCCGGCGGGTCAGGGCCGTCAGCTCGTGGAAGTGGGTCGCGAACAGGGCGCGGCAGCGGTTGACGTCGTGCAGGTGCTCGATGGTCGCCCAGGCGATGGACAGTCCATCGAAGGTCGCGGTGCCGCGGCCGATCTCGTCGAGGATGACGAGCGAGCGCTCGGTCGCCTGGTTGAGGATGGCGGCGGCCTCGATCATCTCGACCATGAAGGTTGAGCGGCCGCGGGCGAGGTCGTCGGCGGCGCCGACGCGGGAGAAGAGCCGGTCGACGATGCCGACATGGGCCCGTCGCGCCGGCACGAAGCTGCCCGACTGGGCCAGCACGGCGATGATCGCGTTCTGGCGCAGGTAGGTCGACTTGCCGGCCATGTTGGGACCGGTGATCAGCGCGACCCTGCCGGAGCCGGCGCCGGGCAGCGCGGACAGATCGGAATCGTTGGCGACGAAGGGCTGGCCGTCGACCGCCAGGGCCGCCTCGACCACCGGATGGCGCGCGCCGGCCAGTTCGAAGGCGAGGCTCGTGTCGACGATTGGGCGCGTCCAGCCGCCGCGGTCGGCAAGGTCGGCGAGCGCCGCCGTCACGTCGATCACCGCGATGGCCTCCGCCGCGGCCTTGATCGCTTCCCCCTGCTCAAGCGCGCGGCCGGCCAGCGCGTCGAAATGCGAGAGCTCGATGGCGACGGCCCGATCGCCGGCCGAGGCGATGCGGCTCTCGAGGTCGGACAGTTCCGTCGTGGAAAAGCGCATCGCGTCCTGCATCGTCTGGCGATGCACGAAGCGCTCGTTGTGCGGCGGCCGCAGGAAGGTCTCGCCGGCGGCCTGCGGCACCTCGACGAAGTAGCCCAGGAAGCTGTTGTGCTTGATGCGCAGCGTGCGGACGCCGGCCTCTTCCGCGTACCGGGCCTGCAGGCCGGCGATGACGCGGCGGCTCTCGTCGCGCAGCGCCCGCGTCTCGTCGAGGACGGCGTCGGCGCCGCCGCGGATGAACCCGCCGTCGCGGCGGGCGAGCGGCAGGTCCTCGCCCAGCATCCCGGCGAGGGCCTGTTCAAGCTCCGGATCAGGGCCGGCCAGGTGTCTCGCCGCGGCGGACAGGTCCTGCGGCACGAGCGGCGACCCGCCGAGCATCACGGCCAGTTCGCGGGCGGCCGCAAGGCCGTCGCGCAGGGCGGCGAGATCGCGGGGGCCGCCACGTTGCAGCGACAGCCGCGCCAGCGCGCGCGCCATGTCCGGCGCGCGCTTCAGCAGGTCGCGGATGGCGGTGCGAAGGCCAGGATCGTCGACGAGCCAGGCGACGGCATCGAGCCGCGCGGCGATGGCGTCCGGATCGACGAGGGGCCCGGCGATGCGCTCGCCGAGCAGCCGGCTGCCGGCCGGCGTCACCGTCCGGTCGATGGTGGCCAGCAGGCTGCCCTCGCGTCCGCCAGAGAGGGTGCGGGTGAGCTCGAGATTCGCCCGGGTTGCCGCGTCGATGCGCAGGACGGAGGCGCCGGCGCTGCGCGAGGGGGGCGACAGCGGCGGCCGGGCGCCGAGCTGGGTGCGCTCGACATAGGTCACGACGGCGGCGGCGGCGGAGATCTCGGCCCGGGAGAACGGCCCGAAGCCGTCCATCGTCGCGACCCCGAAGAACGCCGTCAGGCGGCGTTCGCCGGCCGTGGCGTCCAGGCCGTCGCGGGCGAGAGGCGTGACGGCCGCCCGGGTCTCGCGCCACAGCGAGCGCAGCTCCGGGTCGTCGAGCACCGTGTCGGGCACGACGATCTCGCGCGGGTCGAGGCGCGCGAGTTCCGCCGGCAGGTCCGCCTGCGCGGCTTCCGAGACGATGAAGGCCCCGGTCGAGATGTCCACCGCGGCCAGCCCGTAGGTCCAGCCGCCGGAGGGCGTGCGGATGCGCGCGACGGCGGCGAGCCAGTTGGAGCGCGAGGGCTCCAGCAGCGTCTCCTCGGTGATCGTTCCCGGCGTGACCAGGCGCACGACGTCGCGGCGGACGACGGACTTGCCGCCGCGCTTCTTCGCCTCGGCGGGGTCTTCGGTCTGCTCGCAGACGGCGACGCGCAGGCCCGCGGCGATCAGGCGTTGCAGGTAGTCCTCGGCGCGGACCACGGGCACGCCGCACATCGGGATGTCCTGCCCGAGGTGCTTGCCACGCTTGGTGAGGACGATTCCGAGCGTGCGCGAGGCGATCTCGGCATCCTCGAAGAACAGCTCGTAGAAGTCGCCCATCCGGTAGAACAGGATGCAGTCGGCGTTGGCCGCCTTGATCTCGAGGTACTGCTCCATCATCGGCGTGACGCGGCCGTCGGCGGCGATCGAGGATGGTGCTGCGGGCGCGTTCATGGCGCGCACGCTAGCAGAGCGGGCCCGCGCAGGCAGCCGAGCCGGGGGCGTCATCCCCAAAAGACGTCGTGCCGGACCGCGAGACCCGCCGGTTTCGCCGCCGGTGGCGCGAAAACCTGTGCCAAGGCGGTTTCCAGCACCGCGGCTCCTGCACTAAGGTGACCGCCCTGCCGCCCCTGCCAGCCCGCCCCGAGATCGACGATGCCCAATTCCGAGAAGCCGCCGAAGCGCACGCGTCCCACGATCAGCGACCAGGAGGCGTTGCAGTTCCACCAGATGGGGCGGCCCGGCAAGATCGAGATCGTGCCCACCAAGCCGATGGCGACGCAGCGCGACCTCTCGCTGGCCTATTCGCCGGGCGTGGCCGTGCCGGTGAAGGCGATCGCCGAGGATCCGTCGCGGGCCTACGACTACACGACGAAGGGCAACCTCGTCGCGGTGATCTCGAACGGCACGGCGATCCTGGGCCTCGGCAACCTGGGCGCGCTCGCGTCCAAGCCGGTCATGGAAGGCAAGGCCGTCCTGTTCAAGCGGTTCGCCGACGTCGATTCGATCGACCTGGAAGTCGACACCGAGGATCCGGACGCCTTCATCGCCGCGGTGCGCTATCTCGGACCGTCGTTCGGCGGCATCAACCTCGAGGACATCAAGGCGCCGGAGTGCTTCATCATCGAGGAGCGGCTGCGCGAGCTCATGGACATCCCGGTGTTCCATGACGACCAGCACGGGACCGCGATCATCGCGGCGGCGGGGATCCTCAACGCGATGCAGCTGACGGGGCGCGACATCAAGTCGACCCGGCTCGTCTGCAACGGCGCCGGGGCGGCCGGCATCGCCTGCCTCGAACTCATCAAGGCGATGGGCTTCGCCCCCGACCACGTGATCCTCTGCGACACCAAGGGCGTCGTCTACAAGGGCCGCACCGAGGGCATGAACCAGTGGAAGTCCGCCCACGCCGCGGAGACGACCGCGCGGACCCTGGCAGACGCCATGGAAGGCGCGGACGTGTTCTTCGGACTGTCCGCCAAGGGCGCCCTGTCGGCGGACATGGTGAAGTCGATGGCGCCGAACCCCATCATCTTCGCCATGGCGAACCCGGACCCGGAGATCACGCCGGAGGAGGCGCACGCGGTGCGCGAGGATGTGATCATCGCGACCGGGCGCTCGGATTATCCGAACCAGGTCAACAACGTCCTCGGCTTCCCCTACATCTTCCGCGGCGCGCTCGACGTGCGGGCGACGACGATCAACATGGAGATGAAGATCGCCGCCGCGCTGGCGCTGGCCAAGCTGGCGCAGGAGGACGTGCCCGACGACGTCGCGGCGGCCTACCAGGGCGCGCGGCCGCGGTTCGGGCGCGACTACATCATCCCCGTGCCCTTCGATCCGCGGCTGATCCACGTCATCCCGCCGGCGGTGGCGCAGGCGGCCATGGATTCGGGCGTGGCGCGGCGCCCGATCATCGACATGGCGGCCTACAAGGCGCAGCTCTCGGCACGCCGCGATCCGATCGCCGGGGCGCTGCAGCGCACCATCGAGCGCGTCCGGCGCTATCCCAAGCGCGTCGTCTTCGCCGAGGGCGAGGAGGAGCAGGTCATCCGCGCGGCGGTGTCTTTCGTCAACCAGGGGCTCGGCCGGGCCATCCTCGTCGGCCGCGAGGACCGGATCTTCGAGACGTCGGCCTTCGCCGGCATCGACCTCGAGGGCAAGGACGGGGTGGAGATCCACAACGCCCGGCTGTCGCACCGCAACTCGGCCTATGCGCACTACCTCTACGAGCGCATGCAGCGCAAGGGGATGCTGTTCCGCGACTGCCAGCGCCTGATCAACCAGGACCGCAACCACTTCGCCGCGGCCATGGTGGCGCTGGGCGACGCCGACGCGATGGTGACGGGCGTCACCCGGAACTACTCCGTGGCGCTGGGCGACGTGCGCAACGTCATCGACCCGAAGCCGGGCCACAAGATGATCGGCGTCTCGCTGGTGCTGGCGCGCGGGCGCACCGTGCTGGTCGCGGACACCGCCATCACCGAGATGCCGACGGCGCCCGAGATCGCCGACATCGCGGTCGAAGCCGCCGGCGTGGCGCGGCGGCTGGGCTACGAGCCGCGCGTGGCGCTGCTGGCGTTCTCGTCGTTCGGCCACCCGCCGGGCGAGCGCTCGGCCAAGGTGATCGAGGCGGTGAAGATCCTCGACCAGCGGCGCGTCGACTTCGAGTATGACGGCGAGATGGCGGCCGACGTCGCGCTGAACAAGGAACTGATGGCGCAGTATCCGTTCTGCCGGTTGTCGGACACCGCGAACGTGCTGGTGATGCCCGCGTTCCACTCCGCGTCCATCTCGACCAAGATGCTGCAATCGCTGGGCGGCTCGACCGTGATCGGCCCGCTGCTGGTGGGCCTCGACAAGGCGGTGCAGATCGTGCCGCTGGGCGCGAAGGACACCGACATCGTCAACATGGCCGCGCTGGCGGCGTTCAACGTGGGTGGGTGAACCGCACCCGGCGCGGAAGCCTGAACCTGCCGTCGCAACCCTGTGGATCGAGATCCATGCCCAAGCCCACCACCGTCGTCTTCGATATCGGCAACGTCCTGCTCGACTGGGATCCGCGCTACCTCTACCGGACGATCTTCGACGACGAGGAGCGGATGGAATGGTTCCTGACCGAGGTCTGCACCCCGGCCTGGAACATCGAGCAGGATCGTGGGCGCACCTTCAGGGAGGCGGTGGCCGAGCTTGTCGCGGTGCATCCCCACCTGGAGGCGGAGATCCGGGCGTTCGACGAGCGCTGGCCGGAGACGGTGAGCCGGGTGATCGACGGGTCGCTCGATATCCTGCAGACGCTGCGCGCGCAGCGCGTTCCCAACTACGCGATCACCAATTTCTCCGCCGAGAAATTCGCCGATGCGCGGCGCATCTGGCCATTCCTCGATGCCTTCGACGGCGTCGTGGTGTCGGGCGAGCACCGGATGCTGAAGCCCGACCCGGAGATCTACCGGCTGCTGCTCGACACGCACGGCCTGACGGCGTCGGACTGCGTCTTCATCGACGACTCGGTGAAGAACGTCGAGGGCGCCCGCGCCGTGGGCATGCACGCCCTTCACTTCACGGGCCCCGACACTCTGCGGCGCGAGCTCCAGTCCATGGGATTCCCCGTCTAGCGCCCTGCACCGGTCGCTGCCGCGCCGGCCCCCTCGACCCGCGCGGGCCGTGACATCCCGTGCCTGCGCGCCCTGCGGGCAAGGGTGACGAAGGCGTGGGCGCTCGAGCCGTCACGCGTGGTCGACCCGGTGCACTCGCTTCCCATGGGCTGCGTCGGCCCCTGGATCCCCTTCCCGACCGGCTGCGCCGGTCGCCGGGGACGACGGGGGAGGGTGGCTGGCGCGGCTTGGGGGAGGGTGGCTGGCGCGGCTTGGGGAATGCTGGCTGGCGCGGCCTGGGGGAGGCTTTTGGTTGGGGCGGCGGCGTGGAGATGGATGCCGGGGCTGATCCCGTGGGTCCGGCCGCCTGTCGTCGATCTCCCGGCTGGCGTCCCCGGCCGGAGCGCCGAAGCCGCGGTGGGGACGAGGATCCAGGGCGGCTTCCCGTCGGGCGGGGGAGGCTGCCGTCCCGCAGCGACCGTGATGTCCTGTGCGTTTGTCGTCGGAGGTGAGGCAAGGCGCGGGGATCGGCACGCCGGGCCTTGCCAAACGTGACGTCTGACGCCACACCGCGCGCCATGCGCCGCTTTGACGCCCCGCTCCCCATCGACGACGTGCTGGATCGCCTTGCCGCGACGCTGGCGCAGGGCGTGGCCGCCGTGCTGGTCGCCCCGCCGGGCGCCGGAAAGACGACGCGGGTGCCGCTCGCCCTCCTCGACGAGCCGTGGACGAGGGGCGGGCGCATCATCCTGCTGGAACCGCGCCGTCTGGCGGCTCGCGGCGCGGCGGAGCGGATGGCGAAGACGCTCGGCGAGCGCGTGGGCGACACGGTGGGCCTGCGCGTGCGGCTCGGCTCGCGGATCGGACCGAAGACACGCATCGAGGTGGTGACCGAGGGTGTCTTCACGCGGATGATCCTCGACGACCCGGAACTGTCGGGCGTCGCCGCCGTGTTGTTCGACGAATTCCACGAGCGTTCGCTCGACGCCGATTTCGGCCTCGCCCTCGCGCTCGACGCCCAGGCCGGGCTGCGCGAAGACCTGCGCATCCTCGTGATGTCGGCGACGCTGGACGGTGCCCGCGTGGCCACCCTGCTCGGCGACGCGCCGGTCGTGACGAGCGAGGGACGGGCCTACCCGGTGGAGACGCGCCATCTCGGCCGCGACCCGCGCCAGCGCATCGAGGACGAGATGGCCGCCGCGATTTTGCGGGCTCTGTCGGACGAGGGCGGCTCGGTGCTCGCCTTCCTGCCCGGGCAGGGCGAGATCCGGCGGGTCGAGACGCGGCTGCGCGAGCGCGTGCGCGATCCGTCGGTCGACATCGCGCCGCTCTACGGGGCGATGGACCAGCGGGCACAGGACCTTGCCGTGCAGCCGGCCGTGCCGGGACGGCGCAAGGTGGTGCTGGCGACCTCCATCGCGGAGACGTCGCTGACCATCGAGGGCGTCCGCGTGGTCGTCGACAGCGGGCTGGCGCGCGTCCCGCGCTACGAGCCGGCCCTCGGGCTGACGAGGCTGGAAACGGTGCGGGCGTCGCGCGCGGCGGTCGACCAGCGGCGCGGCCGTGCCGGACGCACCGAGCCGGGCGTGTGCTACCGGCTCTGGGAGGAGGCCGCGACGGGAGCCCTGCCGGCCTTCTCCGCGCCGGAAATCCTGGCCGCCGACCTTTCGGGCCTGCTGCTCGATTGCGCGGCATGGGGCGTCGTCGACCCGGGCACACTGCGCTTCCTCGATCCGCCGCCGGCTCCGGCGCTCGCGGAAGGCCGGGCGCTGCTTGCCGCCATCGGCGCGCTGGACGAGGCGGGGCGCCTGACGGCGGAGGGCCGGGCGATCCGAGACCTGCCGCTGCCGCCTCGACTGGCGCGGATGCTGGTGGCGGCCGGGCGCGGCGACGACGCCGCGCTGGCCGCCGACATCGCCGCCGTCATCGTGGAGCGGGGCCTCGGCGGCGACGGGACGAACCTCGTCCACCGGGTCGAAGCGTTCCGTCGCGAGCGCTCGGGGCGCGCAGAGGACATGCGGCGCATGGCCGCCGGCTGGGCGGCTGCCGTTGCCGGACGCGCGACAGGCGGGCGAGGGGATGCCACGGACGCGGGGCGGGTGCTGGCGATGGCCTACCCCGACCGCGTCGCCCGGGCGCGGGGCGCACCGGGCGCCTTCCTGATGGTCAACGGCCGCGCCGCCGCCGTCGAGGCGCATGACGCGCTGGCGCGCGAGCCCTTCCTCGCCATCGCGGAAATCGCGGGGACGGCCGGGTCCGCGCGGATCTTGCTCGCCGCGCCGATCTCCGCCGAGGAGATCGAAGCCGATTTCGGCGACCGGATCGCGGAGCGGGACGAGGTGACGTTCGACAGGGCCGCCGCCGCCCTGCGGGCCCGCCGTGTCAGGCGGCTCGGCGCCGTTTCCCTCGCCGAACGGCCCCTGCCGGCGCCGACGGGTCCGGACGCGGCGCGAACGCTGGCCGAGGGCATCGCCGCGCTGGGGATCGAGCGCCTGCCGTGGACGAAGCCGCTCCAGCAATGGCGCAACCGGGTGATGTTCCTGCGCCGCGGCGCTCCGGATTTCCCCGATCTGTCGGATGCGGCGCTGGCGCGCGCGGCCGCGGACTGGCTCGCCCCGTTCATCGCGGGCAAGACTTCGCTGGCGCAGATCGGGGCCGACACGCTGGCCGAGGCGCTGCACGCCCTGCTTCCGTGGGACCTGTCCCGCCGGCTCGATTCGGAATGCCCGACGCATTTCGAGGCACCGACCGGCAACCGCCACGCCATCGACTACGAGGCGGAGGAAGGTCCCGTGCTCGCCATCCGCGTGCAGGAGCTTTTCGGCCTCAAGGATCACCCGTCCGTCGCGGGAGGACGCCTGCCTCTGGTGCTGCACCTGCTCTCGCCGGCGCACCGCCCGATCCAGATCACCAGGGATCTCCCGGGCTTCTGGCGCGGTTCGTGGGCGGCCGTGAAGGCCGACATGAAGGGTCGCTACCCCCGCCACCCCTGGCCGGACGATCCGGCCAGCGCCATGCCGACGGCGCGGGCGAAGCCGCGCGGGACGTGACGCGGCGGAACCGCCTTCGTCAGTTTCCCCAGCGCTGCTGCCAGCTCCGCTCGCCGTACATGCAGTTGGAGCGCGGCTTCTCGGCCTGGGCCGGGACGAACTGCGCCGGCACGACCCGCGGCGGCAGCTCCCGCGGGGGGGCGAGGGCGATTTCCAGCAGGATCTTCGTGCGGGTCGCGTCGAGGAACTGGCTGCGCTCGCGGATCGGGATCATGAAGGCGCCCGGGCCGCCGATGACGCAGTCCGAATAGTATTCGTCGAGGTGCTCGACCTCGGCATAGCCCTGGTTGGGCCGGTTGAGCATGATCGGCAGTCCGTTGATGGTGATGCCCTTCGCGACGGCATCGTCGCGGGACACGGTTACGGGGCGGCCCTGGTTGTTGGATCCGTCGCCGGAAATGTCGATGACCTGCTTGAGGCCATGATAGCCGTTGCCCTCGAAGAGCGGGACGGCGAAGTCGATCGCGCCGGAGATCGAGGTTCGGTAGAGGCGCCGGGTCGGGCGGTTGGCGAGCCGGGCGATGAAGGCCTCGGCGGTCTCCGGCCCGTCGATGACCTGCCACGGCACGACAATGTCCTGGGACACGCTTCCCGCCCACTCGATGTAGGTGACGGCGATGCGGCCGTTCACGCCCTTGCGGATGGCCGCCAGGATCTCGGGCGCGCGCAGCGCCTCCATGTAGCCGATGCGCTGGAGCGTCTGTTCCTCGGGATCCATGGACCATGACACGTCGACGGCGAGGACCAGTTCGACGTCGACCTCCTCCGGCCCGTCCCGCGACAGTGCCGGCGTCGTTCCCAGGATGCCCGCGACAAGAAGGAGGACCAGCGCGCGTGCCGCACGGGCCATCCGCTGGAGTGAAGGGACGACCGCCATCGCCATTCTCCCACAGGGTTCATCGACAAGTGTGCCATCATGCAAGTCCCTCGCCAATCGCCGATTGCGCGCCGCGCATGTCACGGACCGCATGTCGCGCCGCTTCGCATGGGTGCCGCAAACAACAGCGAAATGAAGCGGATTTTGCCCGCTTCACCTGTGACGGGGCGCATGCCATGGTGCGCGTCAGACGGGGCCGCCCGGCGAGAGCGGGGACGGCAACGCGGAATGACGGGTCACACAATCGCATGACGTCGGTCGACAAGGCTTCGCGCCGCGCCGGTGCCATGCCCGGAGAGGGGAAATACCACATGCGTTCATGGATTCTGGGTCTTGCCGCCGCGGCCACCTTCGGCGGCGCGGCCGTCGCGCAGGACGTGAAGCCGGCGATCGTCTACGACATCGGCGGAAAATTCGACAAGTCCTTCAACGAGGGCGTGTTCAACGGCGCCGAGCAGTTCAAGAAGGCGACGGGCATCGAGTACCGCGATTTCGAGATCCAGAACGACGCGCAGCGCGAGCAGGCCCTTCGCCGCTTCGCCCGCGACGGGTTCTCGCCGATCCTGGCCGTGGGCTTCAGCCAGGCCACCGCGCTCGAGAAGGTCGCCAAGGAGTTCCCGAACACCAAGTTCGCCATCATCGACATGGTGGTCGACCAGCCGAACGTGCAGTCGGTGGTGTTCAAGGAGCACGAGGGCTCGTTCCTCGTCGGCCTGCTGGCCGCCAAGGCCTCCAAGACCGCGAAGGTCGGCTTCGTCGGCGGCATGGACATCCCGCTGATCCGCCGCTTCGCCTGCGGCTACGTGCAGGGCGTGAAGTTCGCCAACAAGTCGGCGGAGGTGTTCCAGAACATGACCGGCACGACCGGCGCGGCCTGGAACGACCCGGTGAAGGGCGGCGAACTCGCCAAGGCGCAGATCGACCGCGGTGCCGACGTGGTCTACCACGCGGCCGGCGGCACGGGCGTGGGCGTGCTGCGCGCGGCGGCGGATGCCGGCAAGCTGGGCATCGGCGTCGATTCGAACCAGAACGGCATGCACCCGGGCAAGGTGCTCACCTCGATGCTCAAGCGCGTCGACACCGCGACGATCACCACCTTCACGCAGGCGAAGGAAGGCAAGTGGAAGGCCGGCGTCTCGGTGCTGGGCCTCGCCGAGAACGGCGTGGGCTGGGCGCTCGACGACAACAACAAGGCACTGATCACCGCGGACATGAAGGCCGCCGCCGACAAGGCTGCCGCCGACATCGTGTCGGGCACCATCAAGGTGCACGACTACATGTCCGACCAGAAGTGCCCGGGCTGACGAGACAGGCCCTTCCGCGACGGAAGGGCCGGCGGCGCGACCTGCGGCCGGGGGCATGTCCCCGGCCGTTCGGCTGACGTCCGCCCCGTTCCCATGAACGTTCTTCACGGCCTCGACCGATGCCGCCCCGGGGCGGCCGGCGACCCGTCCTCCGGGACGGGCGAGGGCGCCGCGCGGTTCGCCGTGGCGGGGGTCGCGCCGTGACGCCGGCCGCGGGCCGGCCCCCCGCCATCCAGCTCACCGGCATCGACAAGCGCTTCGGCGAGGTGCATGCGAACAAGGCGGTGGACCTCGTCGTCGCGGCCGGGTCGATCCACGGCATCGTCGGCGAGAACGGGGCCGGGAAGTCGACGCTGATGTCGATCCTGTACGGCTTCTATGAAGCCGACGCCGGGGAGATCCGGGTGGCGGGCCGGCCGGTGCGCATCCGGGCCCCGCGCGAGGCCATCGCCGCGGGAATCGGCATGGTGCACCAGCACTTCATGCTGGTGGAGCCGCTCTCCGTGCTCGACAACGTGATGCTCGGGGCCGAGGGCGGCCCGCTGCTGGCGGGCGGAGCGCGCACGATCCGCGCGGAGCTGGCGCGGCTCGGCCGGGACTACGGGCTGGCGATCGAGCCCGACGCCACCGTCGGCGACCTTCCGGTGGGCCTGCAGCAGCGGGTCGAGATCCTCAAGGCGCTGGTGCGCGGGGCGGAGGTGCTCGTCCTCGACGAGCCGACGGCGGTGCTGACCCCCGACGAGGCGGACGCGCTGTTCCGGTTGCTGCGCATCCTCGCCGGCGAAGGCAAGACGATCATCCTGATCACCCACAAGCTGCGCGAGATCATGGCCGTCACCGACACGGTGTCGGTGATGCGGCGGGGCGAGATGGTGGCGACGGTGCCGACCGCGGACACCTCGCCCGCCCAGCTCGCGGAACTGATGGTCGGGCGCCGCGTGCTGCTGCGCGTCGAGAAGGACGAGGCCCGGCCCGGACCGGTGCGGCTCTCGGCGAGGGGACTCGTCGTGCGTGACGCGAAGGGGACCGCGCGCGTCGATGACGTCAGCTTCGACGTGCATGGCGGGGAGATCGTCGGTATCGCCGGCATCGCCGGCAACGGCCAGAGCGAGCTGCTGGAGGCGCTGGCCGGGATGCGGCCGCTGGACGGCGGGTCGATCGTGCTCGACGGCACCGCGCTGCCGGCCGAGGATCTCGATCCCCATCGGTTGCGCCTGCGCGGACTGCTGCACGTTCCGGAGGACCGGCTGCGCATGGGCCTCGTGCCGCCGTTCGAGGCGTGCGAGAGCGCCATCCTCGGCTTCCAGCAGGACGAGCGCTACGGCACCGGCGCCATCATGAGCCGCGGCGCCATCGTCGGCGACACGGCGAGGAAGATGGAAGACTACGACGTGCGCCCCCGCGCGCCGACGCTGAAGACGTCGAAGTTCTCCGGCGGCAACCAGCAGAAGCTCGTCCTTGCGCGCGAGATCGAGCGGGCGCCGCATGTGCTGCTCGTCGGCCAGCCGACGCGCGGCGTCGACATCGGCGCCATCGAGTTCATCCACCGCCGCCTCGTCGCGCTGCGCGACGCGGGGGTCGCCATCCTGCTCGTCTCGGTCGAACTCGAGGAAATCATGGGCCTTTCGGACCGCATCCTCGTCATGTGCGGCGGCCGCATCACCGGCGAGCGGCGCCCGGCGCAGACCGACGAACGCGACCTCGGCCTGCTGATGGCGGGCGTGACGGACGCCGGCACGGGAGTCCGTCCATGAGCGCGGCGCCCATCGAGCTGCCGCGCTGGGTCGACCTTGCCCTGGTGCCGGCGCTGGCCGTGGTGGCGGCGTTCTTCGTGGCGGGGCTTGTGGTGCTCGCCATCGGCGAAAACCCGCTGCAGGCGACGGCGCTGCTGCTGCGCGGGGCGCTGGGGAGCGGCGAGGGCATCGGCTTCACGCTCTACTACGCGACGAACTTCATCTTCACCGGGCTTGCCGTCGCCGTGGCGTTCCATGCCGGGCTGTTCAACATCGGCGGCGAAGGGCAGGCGACGCTCGGGGGGCTGGGGGCGGCGCTCGTCTGCCTGAACTTCGCGTTCCTGCCGGCGTGGCTGCTGATCCCCCTGGGAGCGCTGGCGGCCGCCGCTTTCGGCGCGGCCTGGGCGATGGTGCCGGGCTACCTGCAGGCCAAGCGGGGCAGCCACATCGTCATCACGACGATCATGTTCAACATGCTGGCGTCCGCGCTGCTCGTCTACCTGCTGGTCAACGTGATGGGGAAGCCCGGCTCGATGTCGCCGGAGACGCGCGGCTTCACGCAGGCGGCGCAGGTGCCGTTCATGCACGAGGCGCTGGCGGCGTTCGGACTCAAGGTCCCGACGTCGCCGCTGAACCTCTCCTTCGTCCTGGCGCTGGCCTGCGCGGTCGCGATGTGGGTGCTGATCTGGCGCACGCGGCTGGGCTACGCCATCCGCACCGTCGGCGCGAACCCGACGGCGGCGGTCTATGCGGGCATCTCCATCGCCCGGATCACGGTCATCGCCATGCTGATCTCCGGCGGGCTCGCCGGCTTCGTCGCGGTGAACGAGATCATGGGCGTGCAGCACCGGCTGCTCCTCGAATTCACCGGCGGCGCGGGCTTCATCGGGATCGCCGTGGCGCTGATGGGCCGGTCGCATCCCCTCGGCATCGTGCTGGCGTCGATCCTGTTCGGCGTGCTGTTCCAGGGAGGCACGGAACTCGCCTTCGAGCGCCCGGCGATCACCCGCGACATGATCGTCACCATCTCCGGGCTCGTCATCCTGTTCGCCGGGGCGCTGGACGGGCTGTTCCGCCGGCCGCTCGGCTCGCTCTTCGCCCGGCGCAAGGGAGCCTGACGCATGGACTGGCTCCCGATCGGCCTCAACATCATCGACAGCAGCGTCCGGCTTGCCGTCCCGCTGCTGCTGGCCTGCCTCGCGGGGCTGTGGTCGGAGCGCTCGGGCGTCGTGGACATCGGGCTGGAAGGCAAGATGCTCGTCGCGGCCTTTGCCGGCGCGGCGGCGGCCCACGCGACCAACAGCGCCTGGATGGGGCTGCTGGCGGGCATCCTCGCCTCGGTCGCATTCTCGCTCGTGCATGGTTTCGCGGCGATCACGCAGCGGGGCAACCAGATCGTTTCGGGCGTCGCGGTCAACATGCTCGCCGCCGGGCTGACCGCCCTCGTGGGGAATGCGTGGTACGGGCAGGGCGGGCGGACGCCGCCCCTCGAGGGCGCGGAGCGCTTCCAGCCGCTGGACCTGCCTTTCGCCAAGGAACTGGCGGGCGTCCCGGTCATCGGGACGCTGTACTCGGAGATCGTCTCCGGCCACAACGTGCTCGTCTATTTCGCCGTCGTCGCGACGATCGCGACGGCGTGGGTTCTGGCGAACACCCGGTTCGGCCTGCGGCTGCGCGCCGTTGGCGAGAACCCCGCCGCGGTGGACACGGCCGGCATCTCGGTGACGGCCCTGCGCTACGCGGCCGTCGTGATCGCCGGGGTGCTGTGCGGCCTCGGGGGAGCCTATCTCTCGGTGGGGCAGGCGGCCGGCTTCCTGCCGCTGATGACCGCCGGCAAGGGCTTCATCGCGCTCGCCGCACTGATCTTCGCCAAGTGGCGGGCGTGGCCGGCGTTCTGGACGTGCCTCCTGTTCGGCCTTCTCGACGCGGTGGCGATCCGCCTGCAGGGCGTCGCCCTTCCGGGCGTCGGGGAGTTGCCGGTCCAGGCGATCCAGGCCCTGCCCTACGCGCTGACCGTGGTGCTGCTCGCGGGCTTCATCGGCCGGGCGATCCCGCCCAAGGCCAGCGGCCTGCCCTACGTCAAGGAACGCTGACATGAGCGATTCGCCGGAGGACCTGTTCGCGGCGGCCTTCGCGGTGCGCGACATGGCCTATGTGCCCTACTCGAAGTACGGCGTCGGCGCGGCCCTGCGCGCCGCATCCGGCCGGATCTATTCCGGCTGCAATGTCGAGAACGCGGCCTATCCCGTCGGAACCTGCGCGGAGGCGGGCGCCATCGCCGCGATGGTGGCGGGCGGCGACCGGGATCTCGTCGAGATCGCCGTCGTCGCCGAAGGCGGCGCGCTGGTGACGCCCTGCGGGGGATGCCGCCAGCGGATCGTCGAGTTCGGCGGGCCGACGGCCGTGGTCTGGGCGGGCGACTTGCATGGGCGTCGCCGCCGCTTTACGGCAGAGGATCTGCTCCCGTCGGCCTTCGGCCCCAAGTCCATGGCGCCGGGGTCCGACTGACCGGGCCGTATCTGCCGCCCTCACCGCTGGTGCCCGCATGACCTCCATCGTCGACGACGCCGTCGCCTACCTGAAGCCCCGGATCGGCGGTGCCATCGACCTGGCCGTGGTGCTCGGAACCGGCCTCGGCGGTTTCGCGGAGGCGGTGACCGACCCGGTCGAGGTGCCCTACGCGGACATCCCCGGCTTCCCCCAGGGCAACGTGACGGGTCATGCACACCGGCTCGTCGCCGGCGTGCTGGAGGGCCGGCGCATCCTGGTGCTGCAGGGGCGGTCGCACTATTACGAAACCGGCGATGCCGCGATCATGCGCACGCCCATCGAGGCGCTGAAGCGGCTCGGCGTGTCGACGCTGCTGCTCACCAACGCCGCCGGATCGCTGAAGCGGGACATCCAGCCCGGGCAGTTGTGCCTGATCAGCGACCACATCAACCTGTCCGGGGCGAACCCGCTCATCGGCGACCGCGGCGACGGGCGATTCGTGCCGATGAACGACGCCTATTCCGCGCGCCTGCGGCAACGGATGAAGCGGGCCGCGGTGGCCGCCGGGGTTCGGGTGCACGAGGGCATCTATTGCTGGATGAGCGGCCCGTCCTTCGAGACGCCGGCCGAGATCAAGATGATCCGGATGCTCGGCGCCGACCTCGTCGGGATGTCGACGGTGCCCGAGACGATCCTGGCCAGACGCTTCGGCATGGACGTGATCGCCGTCTCGATCGTGACGAATTTCGGTGCGGGACTCGAGTCCGGCGCGCCGTCGCACGACGAGACCAAGCAGGTCGCTTCCACCGGCGGTATCGCGCTTCGTCGCCTGCTCAACGCATTCCTGAAAGGCCTCGACGATGTCTCGTGATGCCGACGCCGCCCTTGCCCGCCGCCTCATCGGGTTGCTCGACCTGACCAATCTGGAGGCGAACTGCGGACCCGCCGACATCAAGGCCCTCACCGCCCGCGCGCTTGGCCCGCCGGCGTCCGTCGCCGCCGTGTGCCTGTGGCCGCAATTCGTCGGCGAGGCGGCGCGGGCGCTGAAGGACAGCGGCGTCTCGGTGGCGACGGTGATCAACTTCCCGGCCGGCGGCGAGGATCTCGAGCGCGTGCTGGAGGACATGGACGAGGCGCTGGGCGACGGCGCGGACGAGATCGACCTCGTGATGCCGTACAAGGCGGTGCTGCGGGGCGACACGGCCATCGCCAGCGACATGATCCGCGAGTCGAAGGGCGTGGTCGGCGAGGGGCGCCTGCTCAAGGTGATCCTGGAAACCGGGGCCATGCCGGACGTGGCGGCCGTGGCCGCGGCCTCTCGCCTCGCCATTGCCGCCGGCGCGGACTTCCTGAAGACCTCGACGGGCAAGATCGCGGTGTCTGCGACGCCCGAGGCGGCCGCGACGATGCTGGCCGAGATCGCGAAGGCGGGCCGGAGGGTCGGTTTCAAGGCGGCCGGCGGGATTCGCACGCTCGCCGACGCGGCGCTCTACCTGCGCCTCGCCGAAGAGGCGATGGGCGAGGGCTGGGCGACGCGCGACACGTTCCGCATCGGCGCCAGCAGCCTGCATGCCGCGCTGGCCACGGCGATCGGCGGCGAACCGGTCGCGCCCGGCAAGGGCTCGTACTGAGATGCTGCCGCAGGAAATCATCCGTCGGAAGCGCGACGGCGCAGAACTCACGACGGCCGAGATCGCCTTCATGATCCATGGCCTCGTCGCCGGGACGGTGACCGAGGGACAGGCCGCGGCGCTGGCCATGGCGGTGTTCTTCAAGGGCATGACCATCCGCGAGCGGGTGGCGCTGACGCAGGCCATGGTCGGCTCGGGATCGACCTTGGCGTGGGACCTGGACGGTCCGGTCCTCGACAAGCACTCGACCGGCGGCGTCGGCGACAATGTCAGCCTCATGCTGGCTCCGGCCGTCGCCGCGTGCGGCGGCTTCGTTCCGATGATCTCCGGCCGCGGGCTGGGCCATACCGGCGGGACGCTGGACAAGCTCGATTCCATTCCCGGCTACACGGCCCAGCCGGACGTCGCGCTGTTCCGCCGCGCGGTGGCGGAGGCCGGCTGCGCCATCATCGGGCAGACGGACGATCTCGCGCCCGCCGACAAGCGCCTCTACGCGATCCGCGACGTCACCGCGACGGTCGAATCGATCCCGCTGATCACGGCGTCGATCCTGTCGAAGAAGCTGGCGGCGGGGCTCGACGGGCTGGTGATGGACGTCAAGACGGGCTCGGGCGCCTTCATGGCCACGCTGGAGGGTTCGCAGGAACTGGCCGAGAGCCTTGCCCTCGTCGCGACCCAGGCCGGCCTGCCGACCACGGCGCTGATCACCGACATGAACGAGCCGCTGGCCAGCGCGGCGGGCAACGCGGTCGAGGTGATGAACGCGGTCGCCTATCTCACCGGCGCCCGGCGCGACGCGCGGCTGCACGAGGTGGTCGTGGCGCTGGGCGGGGAAATGCTGCATCTCGGCGGCCTCGCCGAAAGCATCGAGGACGGCTGGGCCCAGATCGACGCCGTCATCGACTCGGGGCAGGCGGCGGAGGTGTTCCAGCGCATGGTTGCCGTGCTGGGCGGACCGGCCGACTTCGTCGAGCGGCCGCAGGCCTACCTGCAGGCGGCCCCGGTGGTGCGACCGGTGCACGCGCCGCGTGGCGGCGTGGTCCGCGCGATCGACGTGCGGGCGGTGGGCATCGCCGTCGTGGCGCTCGGCGGCGGGCGGACCCGTCCGCAGGATCGGGTCGATCCGTCGGTGGGCTTCACGGAACTGGCCGGAATCGGGGCTGCGGTGGGGAAGGACGCCCCGCTGGGCGTGGTCCACGCGCGCGACGAGGCGTCGGCCGACGCCGCCGCCGCGGCGCTGCGGACGGCCTATGCGCTGGGAGAGACGGCGCCGGACGGCGGACCGGCCGTGCTGGCCCGTTTCGGGGCGGCCGACGACAGCGACGAGCCGACGGCCCATTGAGCGGGAGGCGGGCATGACCATCCTGGTGATCGCGCGCGGCAACATGGACGACGCCGACTGGGTGGAGCGGCTGCGGATCGAGCTGCCGGGCCGCGACGTCGTGGTGCTGGGCGAGCCTTTCGACCGCCGGGCGGTCCACTACGCGGTGGCGTGGAAGCATCCTCCCGGCGCCTTCGCCGGCCTGCCCAACCTCGCCGCGATCTTCTCCCTGGGCGCCGGCGTCGAGCACCTCGTCGACGATCCGCGCCTGCCCGACGTGCCGATCCTGCGCGTGGTCAATGCCGACCTGACGGCCCGCATGAGCGAATATGTCGTGTTCCATTGCCTGCGGATCCTGCGCCAGCACGAGCGCTTCGTCCGCCAGCAGCGCGAGCGCGTCTGGGCGGACGACGACCTCCAGCCCGCCGCGTCGGACGTCCGTGTCGGCATCATGGGCCTCGGCGTGATGGGCGCGGACGCGGCGGCGAAGCTGCGCGTGATGGGGTTCGACGTCGCAGGCTGGAGCCGCTCGCGCAAGGACCTGCCAGGCGTTGCCTGCTTTGCCGGCGAGGAGGGCCTGTCGGCCTTCCTGGCGCGGACGGACATCCTCGTCTCGGTGCTTCCGCTGACGGCGGAGACGGCGGGAATCATCGACAAGGCGCTGCTGGGCGGGCTGGCCCGCGACGGTCGGACGTCGGGTCCTCACCTCATCAACGCCGGGCGTGGCGGATTGCAGGTCGAGGCGGACATTCTCGCGGCGCTCGACGACGGCACGCTCGCCTCGGCGACGCTCGACGTGTTCCAGACCGAACCGCTTCCGGCCGAGTCTCCCCTCTGGAGCCACCCGCGCGTGACGGTGACGCCGCACAATGCCGCCATGTCCTCCCCCGAGGCGATCGCGGCGCTCATCGCCAAGCAGATCCGCGGCCATGAGGCGGGAGAGCCTTTCGAGCACGTCGTGGACCGGGCTCGGGGCTACTGAGGCTTTTCCCCCGAGGCCGTCCCCGGGACGGTGTCCCGGGGACGGGGCGGTTCAGGCTGCGCCCTTGATCTCGATTTTCCGGCTGGGGCGTTCCGAGTCCGCGGACCGGGGAACGGTCACCTTCAGCACCCCCTTGTCGAAGGTGGCCTCGACCTTGGCCTCGTCCGCCTCGAACGGCAGCGCGAAGCGGCGCATGTAGGTGCCCTCGGAGCGCTCGATCAGGTGATAGTGGCGCTTCTCATCCTTCTCCTCCTTCTCCGACGTCTGCTCGGCCTTCAACGTGAGCACATTGTCGGCGATATCGAGAGAGATGTTCTTCTGGTCGATACCGGGCAGCTCGGCCGTCAATTCGAGGCCGGCGTCGGTCTCCGAGACATTGACCTTCGGCGTCAGGAAGGCGCCGCCGCTGGCCACGGCCGGAACGGACCAGTCGCGGGTGAAGCCGTCGAACAGACGGTCCATCTCCCGGCGCATGGCGGTGAAGGGATCGGCATCGGCGCCCGTGCGGGACAGGCCACCGGATCGAGCGAACGGAACGAGCGATCTGAAGTCCATGACGTCACCTCTCGGTTGTCTTCCGCAGAACCCGGAGCGGCGGCCTATGCGCTTGCTCTCGCGGACCAGCCGGAACACGCCGGGCGCCCTGCCGTTGCATGGTCGACGCCGCGGCGCATGCCGCCTCGGGACGATGCAGTGGTCGAAACCCGACCGGTTTCGGCCACGGGACAGGATAGAGATGCGTTTACGCCCGAGGATGTTCAAGGGCGTTGAGGTGGGTCAACGCCTGCTGTCCGCGGCCCTCAGGCGAGCCGCCGGATGCTGGTGACCGGACCGCCGCCCTTCGCCTCGATGCGGGCCACGGCCTCGGCCAGCGGCTCGCTGGTCACCAGCATGAAATGACCGTTGGCGTGAAGCAGCGTCGCCGCGTCGCGCATGATGCCGACATGCCCCTTCCAGAACACGAGATCGCCCCTCCGCAGCGCCGCGCCCGAAGGCAGGACGCTGCCAAGGCCCTGCTCCTGCATGTCGCTGTCGCGCGGTGCCTGGATCCCGGCCGCGCCGAGCGCGACCTGGGCGAGGCCGGAGCAGTCCAGGCCGAGGCTCGTGCGGCCTCCCCAGAGATAGGGCACGCCGATGAAGCGTTCGGCGACGGCGACGAAGTCTGGTTCCGTCGCCCCGGCCTCGGCGAGGTGGCGGGCGAAGACGGCGCCATGCGGCGTGATGGCGAAGTCGCCCTGCATCCGCTCGACGGCGACGCGGCTGCCGAGCGAGAGAGCCGCCACCGGCGGCAGCTTGATGGAGGGTCCCGGATAGAGGAACGTCCGCAATGTCGCGACCCGGTGCGTCGGCGCGGCGGGAGCCTCGATCAGCGCGCCGGCCGGCAGCCAGCCGACATAGCCGTCGTGGTCGAGCTGGCCCCAGGCCCAGCCCTCCTCGTCGAAATCGTAGACGGTCACGGTCTCGCCGTGCAGCGCCTCGGTGTCGAGGGGCGCGTCGGGCGCAGGCGCCCGCCGCAAGGCCGCCGTCGCGTCGATCACCCGCATCGCCCGCCCCGGCGCGTAGCGCTCGGCTTGGACGATCCCGCGCAGGTGCTCGGCGGCGAGGTCGGGCCGGGCGGGGGTGATGCGCTTGTCGAGGGCTTGGGCGTTCATCGGGGCAGGTCCTTGCTGCGCGAGACGATCAGGTCGCCGAGCCGCTCCACGTAGAGCGCGCCCTTGACGGTGCGCTGGACGACGACGTTCCGGCGATCCGCCTCGTCGCGCCGCCGGGCGACGAGATCCATCTTGCCCATCGTGTCGAGGGCGCGGGTGATGGCCGGCTTGGTGACGCCGAGCTTGCGCGCCAGTCCGCGCACCGTATGCGGCGGCGGCTCGAGGTAGATCGTCAGCAGGATGGCGGTCTGCCGGGCCGACAGGTCCGGGTCCTCGTCCCGCACGAGGTCGAGGTTGACGTCATGCCAGAGCTTGAGGGCCTGCGACGGACGCAACGGGAGGGTCATGCGGGGGGCGGTCCGGTCGGAGCGGGTCGGAAGGGCGTTCGGCCAGGTCCTCGCGGGCGTGCCGATCCGGCGTCGCCGGAGCCGGCGCCCGCGATCGTTCGTCAGGCTCGTGGCGGGTAGCGCTCCTCCAGCAGTCCCGCGACGAGGCGGGCGGCTTGCGGTTCGCCTCCCTCCGGGCGGCCTGGCTTGGCCGAGGGTACCCATCCAAAGATGTCGAAATGAGCCCAAGACTTCGCCTTTTCCACGAAGCGGCGCAGAAAGAGCGCAGCCGTCACCGATCCTGCAAACGTACCACCCGACACGTTGTTCATGTCGGCGATGCGGGAATCCAGCATTCCCTCATAGGGCGACCACAGCGGCATGCGCCAGACCGGATCGTTGACGGCAGTCCCGATGCGCAGAAGATCGGCGGCCAGGGTCTCGTCGTCGGTGTAGAGCGGCGGCAGGTCCGGTCCCAGCGCCACCCGCGCCGCACCGGTCAGGGTGGCGAAGTCGAGGACGAGCTCCGGTTCTTCCTCGTCGGCGAGGGCGAGGGCGTCGGCCAGGATCAGCCGCCCCTCGGCGTCGGTGTTGCCGATCTCGACGCTCAGCCCCTTGCGGCTGCGCAGCACGTCCCCCGGCCGGAAGGCCGAGCCGGAGATCGCGTTCTCGACCGCCGGTATCAGCACGCGAAGGCGGATGGGCAGGCGGGCCTCGACGATCATCTGCGCGGTCGCCAGCGCCGTCGCCGCGCCACCCATGTCCTTCTTCATGAGCAGCATGCCGGCCGCCGGCTTGATGTCGAGACCGCCGGTGTCGAAGCAGACGCCTTTCCCCACCAGCGTGACCCGGGGATGCGAAGGATCGCCCCAGGTGACGTCGATGAGGCGCGGCGGGCGGGCGGATGCACGCCCCACGGCGTGGATCATGGGGAAACCGTCGCGCAGCAGGTCGTCCCCGGTCGTCACCCGGATGGTGGCGCGGGCCCGGGCCGCGAAGGCCCGGGCGTGATTCTCGAGCTCGGCCGGGCCGAGGTCGCTGGAAGGCGTGTTGACGAGGTCGCGGCCGAAGAACACGGCCTCGGCCTGGCGGGTGACCGCCTCGCCGTCGACCCCCTCGGGCAGCACGATTCGCACCGCCTTGGCGGGACGCGTGCGATAGCGGGCGAACCGGTAGGAGGCCAGCACGACGGAAAGCGCGGCAAGATGGGCGTCGCCGGGCAAAGCCTCGAGGCGATAGAGCCCGGCCGGCAGGGACTGGGCGATTCGACCTGCCTGGAACGGATCGGCAGACCGGCGCGGCCCGCCGGTGTCTGCTCCGAACAGGATTGCCGCCACCGCGCCATGCGGGTCGGGCAGGGCGACGGACTGTCCGGAACTGCCGTCGAAGCCCTGCGCCGTCGCGAACGCGAGGGCCGCCTCCCCCAGCGCCCCGGCGACGTCCCGCCATGATGACGCGGTGACGAAGAGCACCGGGATGGCGGCTGAGGCTTCCGGATCGGTCGGCGGGACGAGGTGGGGATGCACGGCAAAGCTCCGCTTGCGGACACACTCGCTGATAACACGAGCCAGCCTCGCGGCAAGCCTGCGAAAGCGACCTCAGGCGCTCCTTAACCATCCGTTAGGGTTAACGGTTTATTGCTCGCTTTCCATCCAGCCCCGCGCGCGGGGCATGTGCCGGAACGAACGAGCGAGCCCGCCATGGTCCAGTCCCCGTCGGCCCCCATCGCCGCCCCGCGGCGTCTCGCCATGCTCGCCGCCGTCGCCCTCATCGCGCTGACGGCCGCGGGATGCCTGAAGAAGGACGGGGGCGACATCACGGGCTCGATCGGTCCGACCGGAAACTCGGCCGAGTCCTGGCGCGCCTATGCCGACCAGTGGGGCAAGCGCTACGACGAGAAGCCCGGCGACAAGACCGCGTCGCTGAACTACGCCCGCGCGCTTCGCGCGCTCGACCAGCGCCAGCAGGCCGTCGCGGTGTTGCAATCGGCGGCGCTGAAGGCGCCGAAGGATACGGATATCCTCGCGGCCTACGGCAAGGCGCTCGTCGAGGTCGGCTCCTTCAAGCAGGCGCAGGAGGTGCTGTCGCGCGCCCATACGCCCGAGCGGCCCGACTGGAAGATCCTGTCCGCGCAAGGGGCGGTCGCCGACCAGCTCGGCGATCACCAGCAGGCGCAGGACCTGTACAACTCGGCGCTCAAGATCCGGCCGAACGATCCGGGTGTGATGGCCAATCTCGGGCTGTCCTATGCGCTGTCGAAGCAGCTGCCGCAGGCCGAGCAGGTGCTTCGCGCCGCGTCGGAGCAGCCCGGCGCCGACATGCGCGTCCGCCAGAATCTCGCCCTCGTGCTCGGGCTCCAGGGCAAGTTCGCGGAGGCGGAAACCGTCGCCCGGCGCGACCTGACGCCGGTCGAGGCGGCGCAGTCCATGGCAGCGGTGCGCCAGATGGTGGCCCAGACCAACAACTGGGCCAAGATCAAGGCGGCCGACGGTGGCAACGCCACCGCGGTTTCGAAGAAGCCGTCGCGCGCGGCGAAGGCGCCGGGCGCCGGCACGCCCCTCGCGCTTGTTCCCGGGCAGGCCGCCGACGACGCCGAATAGGAGCGCCGGCCGACGCCGCCCTCAGCGGGCGGAGCGCAGGCTCCCGACGGGCAGGGCCTGCGAGAACACCCGCGCCGTCACGACAGGAACGGCGGCGAAGCCGAGCGTGGCGACGAGCACGCCGAGCAGCAGCCCGATGTCGCCACCGATAGCCTTCATCAGAATCGAGAACAGCACGACGAACACGACGGGCGCCGCCACCAGGGTGGCGAGCAGGCCCTGTGTTTCGCGCGCGGTGAGATCGTTCCTCATGGGTCCCTCCCCGGGCAAAAGATTGCGCGCGGAGCATCTTGTCGCTCCGGCAGGCGGGGGAGGATCCTGCTGGCGTCAGGCTACACCGGCCTGCGCGGCCCGCGGCATCCGGAGAGTTCCGGACTCGGCGCAGGCCGACCGGGCGGCGGTCAGTTCCAGCCGAAGACCTGCACGACGGCGGGGATGAGAATGACGATGAGCAGCACCGGCAGGAAGAAGAGGATCATCGGCACCGTCAGCTTCGGCGGCAGCGCGGCGGCCTTCTTCTCGGCCGCGTTCATGCGCTCGTCGCGCCCTTCCTGCGCCAGGACGCGCAGGGCCTGGCCCAGCGGCGTGCCGTAGCGCTCGGCCTGCACGAGGGCGGTGGCAACGCTCTTCACGGTGTCGAGGCCGGTGCGGGCCGAGAAGTTCTCGTAGGCCTGCCGGCGGTCCTGCAGGAACGAGAGTTCCGCCGTCACGAGCGACAGTTCCTCGGCCAGCGGGATCGACTGCGTGCCGATCTCCTGCGACACGCGGCGGAAGGCCTGCTCGATCGACATGCCGGACTCGACGCAGATCAGCAGCAGATCCAGCGCATCGGGAAAGGCGAGCCGCATCGACTGCTGCCGCTTGCCGATCTGGTTCCTGATGAAGATTTCCGGGGCCTTGATGCCGACGAACGCGCCGCCGAGCGACACGGCGAACTTGACGAGAAGCGGCTGTGTCGTCTGCCAGATGAAGAACGCCCAGATCGTGGTCGCGAGGAACAGCGCGATCGGCATGATCAGGCGGAAGAACAGGAAGCCGATTTCCGCCTGCGGGCCACGGTAGCCCGCCATGCTGAGCTGGGCCTTGGCCCCCTCGGTGCCGAGCCATTTGCCGAGCTGGAACTGCTCGACGATCTGCTTCATGTACGCCTTGGGCTGCTGGCGCAGCGAGGGCCGCTGCTCCTGTCCCTGCCGGTTGAGGCGCTCGCGCTCGCGCGCCCTGATCTGGTCGCGCTCGAGCGCGACGGCCTTCATGCGCTTGCCGAGCTGGTCGCCGGCGAGCAGCGGCATGGCGAGCGCAAGGACGGTCGCCGCCGCGGCGATGGCTGCCAGCGCCATCGCGATGAACTGCGGGTCGGTCGCCTTCAGGAGGATGGACGGAAGCATCCGGGCCTCAGATGTCGAAGCTGATCATCTTGCGCATCACGAGGACGCCCAGGAACATCATGAAGGCTCCGATGCCCATCCAGATCCGGCCGTGGACGGTGGTCCACAGCAGGCTGATGTAGCCGGGGCTGGTGGCGTAGACGAGCGCGCCGACGATGATCGGCAGCGATCCGATGATAGCGGCCGAGGCCTTCGCCTCCATGCTCATGGCGGCGATCTTGCCGCGCATGCGCTTGCGGTCGCGGATCACCTTGGACAGGTTGTTGAGCACCTCGGAGAGGTTGCCGCCCGACTTCGCCTGGATGTTGATGACGATGGCGAAGAAGTTCGCCTCGGGGACCGGCACGCGCTCGTAGAGCTTCATCACCGCCTCGCTGATCGGCAGGCCCAGCGTGGTGGCTTCCATGATGGTGCGGAACTCGCTCTTCAGCGGTTCCTGCGCCTCGTTGGCGATCATGCGCATGCAGTCGTTGAGCGGCAGGCCGGACCGGATGCCGCGCACGATCACGTCCATCGCGTTGGGCAGTTCCTCGATGAAGCGCTTGATGCGGCGCTTCTTGAGGAAGTTCAGCATGAAGCGGGGCAGCCCGAAGGTGCCCACGAACATGCCGACCGCCGCGCCGATGGGATTGCCCATCGCGATCAGCCCGACGATGGCCGTCACGAGGCCGATGATCACGCTGACGAGGTAGAACTTGCGCTTGTCCCAGTCGAGCCCCGCCTGCATCAGGCGCCGGTCGAGGGTCAGGCGGGTCATTTCCTTCTGGCGGTTCTCGATGTCGCGCAGGCTCGTCGCGATCTTGTCGCGGCGGTTGGTCTGCGAGACCGCGGCCTGGCGCGCCGCGGACGTGCGCGAGGGCTGCGTGACGAGCGCCTTCGTGCGCTGTTCGGCGCGCCGTCCGCCTGACAGGTAGGGATAGAGCAGCGCATAGATGACGCCGCCGACCGCCAGCGCGGCCAGTCCACCGACGGCGAGGCGGCTCATGTCCACGGCAGGCTCTCCACGTTCGGCATCGGACGGATGTCAGGCGCGGCGCAGGGCAGGGCTTGCGGGAGGGGCGAGGTCTCAGGCCGTCTTGGATTCATCGGCGACCTCCATCGCGTCGAGCGCCGCGGCCAGCCTCTTCTCCTCGCCGTAGTAGCGGGCGCGTTCCCACATGCGCGGGCGACCGATGCCGGTGGACATGTGGCGGCCGATGAGGCGTCCGTTCTGGTCCTCGCCGAGGATCCGGTAGACCACCAGGTCCTGCGTGACGATGGTGTCGCCTTCCATGCCCATCACCTCGGTGATGTGCGTGATGCGGCGCGAACCGTCGCGCAGGCGCGCGGCCTGGACGATGATGTCGACGGACGACACGATCATCTCGCGGATGGTGCGCGACGGCAGCGAGAAGCCGCCCATCGTGATCATCGATTCGATACGGCTCAGGGCTTCGCGCGGAGAGTTGGCGTGCAGCGTGCCCATCGAGCCGTCGTGGCCGGTGTTCATGGCCTG
>CAZJCW010000025.1:0-27942 GCA_964544365.1 uncultured Alsobacter sp. | reverse complement strand
CCAGGCGATCGAGTGGTCATTGGCCACGCCCATGATCAGGCCGCGGCGGCCCTTCATAAGGCTGCCCTGCGGCGGGCGGCCTTCGGTCGGGGAGGTCATCCCGGCAACTCCTGGTTGGGTCCGGGACGCCTCAGGCGTCGAGGCGCTTCATCACGATGGTGGCGTTGGTCCCGCCGAAGCCGAACGAGTTCGACAGCACGGCGCCGATCCGCGCGTCGTCGATTCGCTTGCGCACGATCGGCATGTCGGCGAACTGCGGGTCGAGCTCCTCGATGTTGGCGCTCTCGCAGATGAAGCCGTTGTTCATCATCAGCAGCGAGTAGATCGCCTCCTGCACGCCGGTCGCGCCCAGCGAATGCCCGGTGAGGGACTTCGTCGCGGAGATCGGCGGGCACGCGTCGCCGACGCCGAAGACCGTGCGGATCGCCTCGATCTCCTTCTGGTCGCCGACGGGGGTCGAGGTCGCATGCGGGTTGATGTAGTCGATCGGCCCCTTGTAGGTCGCGAGCGCCTGCCGCATGCAGCGGATCGCGCCCTCGCCGGACGGGGCGACCATGTCGTAGCCGTCCGACGTCGCGCCGTAGCCGACGATTTCGCCGTAGATCCGCGCGCCGCGCGCCTTGGCGTGCTCCAGTTCCTCGAGCACGAGGACGCCGGCGCCACCCGCGATGACGAAGCCGTCGCGGTTGCGGTCATAGGCCCGCGAGGCCGTCTGCGGCCGGTCGTTGTACTTGGTCGACATCGCACCCATGGCGTCGAACAGCACGGAGAGCGTCCAGTCCAGCTCCTCGCAGCCGCCGGCGAACATCACGTCCTGCTTGCCGTACTGGATCATCTCGTAGGCGTTGCCGATGCAGTGGTTCGACGTCGCGCAGGCCGACGAGATGGAATAGTTCACGCCCTTGATCTTGAACCACGTCGCCAGCGTCGCCGACGCGGTGGACGACATGGCCTTGGGCACGGCGAAAGGCCCGACCCGCTTGGGCCCCTTCTCGCGCGCGATGTCGGCGGCCTCGACGATGGTGCGGGCCGAAGGTCCGCCCGAGCCCATGATGATCCCGGTGCGCTCGTTGGAAATGTCGGCCTCGGCGAGGCCCGCATCGCGGATCGCCTCGTCCATGGCCACGTGGTTCCACGCCGTGCCGGTCGCGTGGAAGCGCATGGCGCGGCGGTCCACCACCTCGGACGGGTCGAGGGACGGCGCGCCGTGGACCTGGCAGCGGAAGCCCAGCTCCGCGTAGCGGTCTGCCTTGACGATGCCCGACCGGGCGTCATGCAGCGAGGCGAGCACCTCCTGCGTGTTGTTTCCGATCGACGAGACGATGCCCATGCCGGTGACGACGACGCGCCTCATGGTTCCCGCTCTCCCTTGCTGGTGCATCGTGACCCCGTCGGGTCGCCCGATGACGATGTCGTGCGATAAAGGCTTTGGTCAGGCCGTCTCGGTCTTGAACAGGCCGACTCGAAGGTCCTTCGCCTCATAGATCCGGCGGCCGTCGGCCTCCAGCCAGCCGTCGGCGATGCCCAGAACCAGCTTGGACCGGAACACGCGCTTCAGGTCCACGCCGTAGACGACCTGCTTGACGCTCGGGAGAACCTGGTCGGCGAACTTCACCTCGCCGACGCCGAGCGCGCGGCCGCGGCCTTCCGCGCCCAGCCAGCCGAGGAAGAAGCCGCACAGCTGCCACAGCGCGTCGAGGCCCAGGCACCCAGGCATCACCGGGTCGTTCTTGAAGTGGCAGGGGAAGAACCACAGGTCCGGACGGATCGCGAGTTCCGCGCGGATGAAGCCCTTGCCGTTCGGACCGCCCGTCGCGCTGATCTCGGCGATGCGGTCGAACATCAGCATCGGCGGCAGGGGCAGCTGCGCGTTGCCGGGACCGAACATCTCGCCGCGACCACAGGCCAGGAGGTCTTCGTATTCGTAGCTCGATCGCTGCTGCATGACCCCGGGGGGCTCCGTCGTCGAAATTGGGCTCACCACCGCCCCCGCGGGCGCGGGGCGGACATCGCGCGTGTCCTAACACAGCGTTGCCACCGCCGAAAGCAGCAACGACGTCTTGTTCGGCCGGAGTCCGTCAGCCCTTGGCGCGTTCGGGCGTCAGCAATTGCCCGGGTTGCGGGGGAAGGCCCCGATCCCTATGATATGTCCATCATTGTCGGTCGTCCGAGTGTAATGTCGTCACAACAGAATGCCGCGTCCGGTTTGGAACGCCTCGGTTCACGCGCGTGGCCCGAGCAGAGCGGCTGCCCGTTCCATGACCTCAGGCGTCGCCTGAGGCAGGTGGGCCTGCGGCCGACCCGCCAGCGCGTCGGGCTGGGCTGGCTGCTGTTCGCCAAGGGCGACAGGCACGTGACCGCCGAACTCCTGTTCGAGGAAGCCTCCAAGGCGCGCGTCCCGGTGTCGCTGGCGACTATATACTACACGCTGCACCTGTTCTCGCAGGCAGGCCTCCTGCGCGAGTTGGAGGTGGACGGCGCCAAGACCTATTTCGACACCAATGTCGGTAACCACCACCACTTCTTCATCGAGGGCGAGAACGTCCTCGTCGACATTCCCGACGGGGAAGTCGCCGTGGCGACGCTTCCGCGCGCGCCGGACGGCATGGAGATCGCCCGCGTCGACGTCGTGGTGAGGCTGCGCCCGCGGCGCTGACGGTCCGGCGGCCGGCGGCGGATCCGGTCGCGCCGTCTCAGTCCACCTTTTCGTTGGGATAGACGCCCCACAGCTTGTCCTGCGGGATGTACCCGTCGAACCCCGTGCCGCTGATGCGGCACCACGATCCGTCGCAGGATTTCACCGAGGCGAGCACGCCCGGCTGGAGCTGCGCTTCCATGTCCGCCTTGGGGTTGGGCTTCTGGAACAGCGGCAGCGTCCCCCCTTTCGACCAGGGCGACACGAGCGCCGTGCGGCGGCCGGACAGCAGGCTGTGCAGCACCCAGCCTTCCGCTCCTTCCGCGTCGCGGATCCGGCGCCACGTCTCGAATTCGGCGGTGATCTCGACCGGCAGGCCCGAACGCTGGAACACCCAGCTGGTGCGGTGGTCCTTCGACGGGCCTTCCCGCAGGTTCACACGGTCGGCCTTCAGGCTCACATAGCGGGGAATGGGCAGCTTCGACACGGTCCCCACCGACAGCGCCTCTGCGGCCGTGGCACGGCCGGCGGGCCAGAGCGCGGCGACGCCCATCGCCACGGCGAGAAACGCGGCCCTCGACAGGCGGAGCGGCCCGAACGGCGGTGGCGGCAGGTGTCGCGACGGATGGGGCATGGCGTCGATGTCCTGGGCTCTCGTCCGAAGGGCGTGCCGTGCGGCCGTTGTGTTTGCCCCAAGGCCTCGGTAGAGAGGTCGGAGACGCCCGTCGGTCGCCGTGTCACCCGACCGTTCTGGCGTCGTCACGGTTAACGCTCGGTGAAGGGGCCCGCCGGGGCTCGCATCTCCGATATCGCGCGCTGGGGGTAGGCCGGTGATGAACAGGAAGAAGCCGCTCGTCGTCGTCACGCGCCGGTTGCCGGACGTCGTCGAGACCCGCATGCGGGAACTGTTCGACGCCCGCCTGAACGTCGACGACCGGGCCATGACGCAGGCCGAGCTCATCGAGGCGGTGCAGACCGCCGATGTCCTCGTTCCCACCGTGACCGACAAGATCGACGCCTCCCTCCTCGCCCAGGCCGGCGAGAAGCTGAAGCTGATCGCCAACTTCGGCAACGGTGTGGACAACATCGACGTCCAGACGGCGCTTTCCCGCGGCATCACCGTGACCAACACGCCCGGCGTCCTCACCGAGGACACGGCAGACATGACCATGGCGCTGATCCTGGCCGTCGCGCGGCGTATCGCGGAAGGCGCGCGCGTCATTCCCGACGAGACGTGGAACGGCTGGTCGCCGACCTGGATGCTGGGCCACCGCATCACCGGCAAGCGCCTCGGCATCGTCGGCATGGGCCGCATCGGGCAGGCGCTGGCGCGCCGCGCCAAGGCCTTCGGCCTGCAGGTGCACTATCACAACCGCCGCCGCGTCGGCGCGGCGATCGAGGAAAGCCTCGAGGCCACGTACTGGGATTCGCTCGACCAGATGCTCGCGCGCATGGACATCGTGTCCGTGAACTGCCCGCACACGCCCGCGACCTACCACCTCCTGTCGGCCCGCCGCCTCAAGCTGCTCAAGCGCGAGGCGATCGTCGTCAACACGGCCCGCGGCGAGATCATCGACGAGAACGCCCTGACCCGCATGCTGGAGGCCGGCGAGATCGGCGGTGCCGGTCTGGACGTCTTCGAGCACGAGCCGGCGATTTCCCCGCGCCTGCTCAAGCTGGCCCGCCAGCACAAGGTCGTCGTCCTGCCGCACATGGGCTCGGCCACCATCGAGGGCCGCGTCGACATGGGCGAGAAGGTCATCGTCAACATCAAGACCTTCATGGACGGCCACCGTCCGCCGGATCGCGTCCTGCCCTCCATGCTCTGACGGCGGCGATGCTCGACCACGTCAGCATCGCCGTGGCCGACATGGCCCGCGCGACGCGGTTCTACGACCGCGTCATGGCGGCGCTCGGCGTCGAGAAGGTCGGGGAAGAGGACGGCTGGGCCGGCTATGGCCTGCGCTGCGACGCCGACAATCCCGGCCGGTCCTACCTGTCGCTGCGCCGGTCCGACCGGGTCCGGCCCGGTCCGGCCGTGCACTACGCCTTCAAGGCGCCGGACCGCGCGGCCGTCGACGCCTTCTGGCGCGAGGGGCTGGCCGCCGGCGGACACGACGACGGCGCCCCGGGCCTGCGCCCGCACTACCACCCGCGCTACTACGCGGCGTTCCTGCTCGATCCAGACGGCAACCGGATCGAGGCCGTGTGCCACACGGCCTGACCCCGGCCGTCCCGCGTCACAGCCCCTCGAACAGCGCCGTCGAGAGGTAGCGCTCGGCGAAGGAGGGGATGATGATCACGATCGACTTGCCCTCCGCCTCGGGCCTCGCGCCGATCTCCAGCGCCGCCGCCACCGCCGCGCCCGACGAGATCCCCACGGGAATCCCCTCCAGCCGGGCGAGCGCGCGCGCCGTCTCGAACGCGGTCTGGTTGCCGACGGTGATGACCTCGTCGATGACGGTGCGGTCGAGCACGTCCGGGACGAAGCCGGCGCCGATGCCCTGGATCTTGTGCGGGCCGGGCTGGCCGCCGGACAGCACGGGGGAATCCTCCGGCTCGACGGCCACCACCCGGAGCGACGGCCGCCGCGGCTTCAGCACCTGCGCGACGCCGGTGATGGTGCCACCCGTTCCGACGCCCGAGACGAAGTAGTCGATGGCGCCGTGCGTGTCGTTCCAGATCTCCTCCGCCGTCGTCCGCCGGTGGATGTCCGGGTTCGCGGGGTTCTTGAACTGCTGCAGGATGATCGCGTTGGGGGTCGCCGCCTTCAGCTCCTCCGCCCGGGCGATGGCGCCCTTCATCCCCAGCGGGGCCGGCGTCAGTTCCAGCTGGGCGCCGAGCAGGGCGAGCATCTTGCGCCGCTCGACGGACATCGATTCCGGCATCACCAGGATGAGGCGGTAGCCGCGCGCCGCCGCGACGAAGGCCAGCGCGATCCCGGTGTTGCCCGAGGTCGGCTCGATGAGGGTGGCGCCGGGCGTGATCGCGCCGGCATGCTCGGCGGCGTCGATCATGTTGACGCCGATCCTGTCCTTCACGCTGGAGATGGGGTTGAAGAACTCCAGCTTCGCCAGCAGCTTGGCCTTGACGCCCCGGTCGGCCGCCAGCCGGTCCAGGCGCACGATGGGCGTATCCCCGATCGTGTCGGTGATGGAGTTGTAGATGCGTCCGCGGCCCACCGGCCGGGACTCGTGGGATGCGTTCGCCATCGTTCCACCCTCGTTCTTCACGCCGCGGTTGCGTCGGGTCCTGACGACCCTAGCTAATCTACACGGCGCTGTCGATTATTGCAGAAACCCCAAATCAGATTGTAAAATCGGCGGTCGCCGTGGCGTCGTCGAAAACGTTCTCGGTGTCGGCCCGCCGGCACAGGTCGTCCACCGTCACCGCATCGAGTTCGCGCAGGAACGATCCGCCCGCATGCGCCACCATCGGGCCGACGACGCTGTCGACGAGGCGCGATTCCGGAATCGGCGGCATGGAATCCTCGCCGGTCGACGCCATCGCGGCGCGCACGATGTCGCCGGCGGTGATCCGGCGGCGTTCGCGGGCGATCTCGTAGCCGCCCCGCGGACCGCGGACGCCCTTCAGGATTCCGGCGCGCACCAGCGCCTGGAGCATGGTCTCGAGGTGACGCGGCGGCAGGTTGTGGCGAACGGCCAGGTGCTTCGCGGCAACCGGGGACGGGCGCGCGTGCAGCGCGATGTCGACCACCGCTGCGATGGCCAGCAGGCTGCGACGGGACAGCAGGATCATGAAACAAGCCCCTCCAATGAGGACGGGCCCGTGAATCAGAGGCCCGTCGAACCGTATCCTCCGGATCCGCGCGCGGTGTCCGTGAGGCTTTCCGCCTCTTCGAGGATCACGCGGGTCACCGGCGCCACGACGAGCTGGGCGATGCGCATCCCGCGTGTGATCTCGAAGGGCCCAGACCCATGGTTCACAAGCACGACGCCCACTTCGCCGCGATAGTCCGCGTCGATCGTTCCCGGGGCGTTGAGCACGGTCACGCCGTGCTTGAGCGCCAGTCCCGACCGAGGACGAACCTGCGCCTCGTAGCCGTCGGGCAATTGGAGTTGCAGTCCCGTCGGTACAAGACCCCAATTCCCTTTTTCGAGTGTGATTTTTTCGCCGATTGGTACCGCCGCAAGCAAATCCAGCCCCGCCGCACCTTTGCTTGCGTAATCGGGAAGCGGCAGGCCTTCCGCGTGGGATAGCCGGATCACCCGGACGACTAGACCCACGTGCTCTCTCCCGTCGCGGAGGCGATGCGCAGGGCCAGCGCCTCGGCCACCGCCGCCTTGGTCATCGTCGGCCACGATTCGACGCCCGCCGCCGAGACGATGTGGACCGTGTTGCTGTCGCCCCCCATCACGCCGGTGGCGGCGGACACGTCGTTGGCGACGATCCAGTCGCAGCCCTTGCGGCGCAGCTTGTCCTGCGCGTGGGCGATCACCGCCTCCGTCTCGGCGGCGAAGCCGACGACGAGGCCGGGGCGCCCGGACGTGCGCCGGGCCGTGGTGGCCAGGATGTCCGGGTTCTCGACCAGCGCGAGGGCGGGAGGGCCCTTGCCGTCCTTCTTCATCTTCTCCTCGCCGCGCGCGGCCACCCGCCAGTCGGCGACGGCGGCGCAGAACACGGCGACGTCGGCTGGAAGAGCGGCATCGACGGCCGCCAGCATGTCCTGGGCCGTCTCGACGTGAACCACGTCGACGCCGGCGGGGTCGGCGATCGTCACCGGGCCGGAGACGAGCGTCACCCGCGCGCCCAGTGCCGCGCAGGCGGCGGCAATGGCGTGTCCCTGCTTTCCGGACGAGCGGTTGGCGATGTAGCGCACCGGATCGATCGGCTCGTGCGTCGGGCCGGATGTCACGAGCACGTGCCGGCCGGCCAGCGGCCGGTCCCCGCGCGGCCGCAGCAGCGCGTCCACCGCGTCGGCGATGCGCTCGGGCTCCGCCATGCGGCCGGGCCCGAACTCGCCGCACGCCATGTCGCCGTCGTCCGGGCCGACGAAGGACACGCCGTCCGCCTTCAGCCGCGCGACATTGCGCTGCGTCGCCGCATGCAGCCACATCCGCACGTTCATGGCCGGCGCGGCGAGCACCGGCTTGTCGGTGGCAAGCAGCACGGTCGACGCCAGGTCGTTGGCCAGCCCGTTCGCCATCTTCGCCATCAGGTCGGCGGTCGCCGGAGCCACCACGAGCAGGTCGGCATCCCGCGACAGCTCGATATGGCCCATCGTCGCCTCGTCCGTCAGCGAGAACAGGTCGGAGTAGACCGTGTCGCCGGACAGGCTGCCGGCCGAAAGCGGCGTGACGAATTGCTGGGCCGCCGCGGTGAGCACGCAGCGCACGGCATGGCCGCGCTTGCGCAACAGGCGGATGAGTTCCAGGGCCTTGTAGGCGGCGATCCCGCCACCGACGATGAGCAGGATTCGCCGCGCTGCCGGAAGGGTCGTCACGATGCTGGTCATCCCGTCGCCGTGGTCATGGTCGAGGCCGACGCGTCGCGGCCCAGCCGGACGGTCCTGCCGCCGCGCAGCCTGTCACGACCAGAACCGGATCGCCAGTGCGGCGAGGCTGGCCGCGATGACCCACAGGGCGGCGTGGCCCCAGCGGCTGCGTCGCGCCTCGGCCGCGCCGATGGCCTGGACGCTCTCCTCGGACAGCGGGAAGCCGCGGGTCGCCCCGTCTTCCAGCGCCACGGCCAGCCGCTCGATCCGCGAGGCGATCCGCGGCAGTCCGCCGACGAGGCCCGCCATCGAGGCCGCCCCGCGGCCGACCTCCTCGATCCGCCCCAGCGGCCCGAGATTGCGTTCGATCCATTCGCGCACCACCGGTTCCGCGGTGCTCCACATGTTGAGGCGCGGGTCGAGCGAGCGGGCGACGCCTTCCACGACCACCATGGTCTTCTGCAGCATCACCAGCTCGGTGCGCGTCCGCATGTCGAACAGCGCCGTGATCTCGAACAGCAGCGTCAGCAGCTTCGCCATCGAGATCTGGTCGGCCGTCCGTGAATGGATCGGCTCCCCGATGGCCCGGATCGCCTGAGCGAAGTCCTCGACCGCATGGTGGCCCGGAACGTATCCGGCCTCGAAATGCACCTCCGCGACGCGGTGGTAGTCGCGCACGATGAATCCGAGCAGGATTTCCGCCAGGAACCGGCGCTCCTTCGGCCCCAGCCGGCCCATGATGCCGAAATCGACCGCGCAGAGCCGGCTCTGCCGGTCGACGAACAGGTTCCCCGGATGCATGTCCGCATGGAAGAAGCCGTCGCGCAGGGCGTGGCGCAGGAAGGACTGGATGACGACGCGGCCCAGCGTGACCCGGTCGTGTCCGGCCGCCTCGATCTCGGCGACGGTGTTGAGCGGGATGCCGTCGACCCACTCCATCGTCAGCACGTCACGCGCCGTGCGCTCCCAGTCCACCTCGGGCACGCGGAAATCCGGGTCGTCCCGCGTGTTCTGGGCCATCTCCGAGAGCGCCGCCGCCTCCAGCCGCAGGTCCATCTCCATGGCGACCGAGCGGGCCAGTGTCTCCACCACGCCGACCGGCCGCAGGCGGCGGGTTTCCGGGGCGATCCGCTCGATCAGCCGGGCGGCGAAGGCCATGGCGTCGAGATCGCGCCGGAAGCGCGCGCGCACCCCGGGCCGCAGCACCTTCACGGCGACGGTGCGGGGGCCCTGCGGCCCGGCGACGACACCCTTGTGGACCTGGGCGATGGAGGCTGCGGCCACCGGCTCGCTCAGCGTCACGAACAGCGTCCCGACGGGCTGGCCGAGCGTCGCCTCGATCGAGGCCACCGCCTCGGCCTGGGAGAACGGCGGCATCCGGTCCTGCAGCGCCTCGAGGTCGCGTGCGACGCGCGTGCCGACGACGTCGGGCCGCGTGGCCAGGAACTGCCCGAACTTCACGTAGGAGGGGCCGAGGCGCGTCAGGCCCTTGGCGAGGCGCTGCGCGCCGTCGCCGGCATCGCGGCGTTCGACCAGCCGCGCCAGCCAGAGGCCGAGGCGGCCGACAGGCGGAAGCTCGGCGGGATCGACGAGCCCGAATGCGCCCTCGCGGGCGAGGACGAACCCCACCCGCACGAGGCGCACGCCATGGAAGATGGAGCTCAGCACAGCCGTGGGCTCACAGCTTCCAGGCGGAATGCAGCCGGACGATGCCGCCTGTCATGCTGCGATGGGTGACGCGCCCGAACCCGGCCTCGCGGATCATCCGCGCGAAGGCTTCCGGCCGGGGGAACTTGCGGATGGACTCGACGAGGTACCGGTAGGGCTGGCCGTCGCCGGTCACCACCTTGCCGAGCGCGGGGACGACGGTGAACGAATAGGCGTCGTACAGCGTGTCGAGGCCCGGAACGTCGACATGCGAGAATTCGAGGCAGAGGAAACGACCGCCGCGCTTCAGCACGCGGTGGGCCTCCTTTAGCGCGAGCTCGATGCGCGGCACGTTGCGGATGCCGAACGCGATCGTATACGCGTCGAAGCGACGGTCCGGAAACGGCAGCGCCTCGGCATTGCCCTCGACGAACTCGATCCGTCCGTCGAAGCGCGACGGTGCGCGCTCGCGTCCCACCGCCAGCATGTCGCCGTTGATGTCGAGCACGGTCATGCGGGCTGCCGGCCCGGCGGCATCGAGCACGCGGAAGGCGACGTCCCCGGTCCCGCCGGCCACGTCGAGGTGCTCGAACGGACGGTCCTGCGGCGGTCGCAGCGTGGAGACGAGCGCGTCCTTCCACGCCCGGTGCAGCCCGGCGGACATCAGGTCGTTCATCAGGTCGTAGCGGCGCGCCACCTTGTGGAACACGTCGTCGACCAGATCCTGCTTGCCCTCCAGCGGTACGGTCGAGAACCCGAAATGCGTGTCCCGTCCGGCCTCGTCGTCCGGTGTTCCGCCCTTGTCCGCTGCGCTGTCCATCGATTCCGCTGCCTGTCGTTCAGGGCGCGGACCATAGCGCGGCGCGTTCCGGCGCGCTATGCGTCGCCGGCGACTTTCCCGGCGCCGTCTCGACAGGGAAGAAGGGGGCCTGACCATGCCTGAACTGCCCGAGGTCGAGACCGTTCGCCGCGGCCTGGAGCCCGCCATGGCGGGCGCGCGCCTCATGCGGGTGGAGCAGCGGCGGCCTGACCTGCGCTTTCCGTTTCCGCGCGATTTCGTCGCGCGCCTCGAAGGCCGGACGGTCGTGTCGCTCGGCCGCCGGGCGAAATACCTGCTGGCGGATCTCGACGACGGCACCGTCCTCGTCATGCATCTGGGGATGAGCGGGCGGTTCACCGTGTCCGATCCGGCGGCGGCGAGCCGTCCCGGGGTCTTTCACCACGAGGCGGGCGGACTGCCGGCGCACGACCACGTGCTGTTCCACCTCTCCGGCGGCGCGACCGTCACTTATAATGACGCGCGCCGGTTCGGCTTCATGACCCTCGTCGCCCGGCCCGACCTGCAGGCCCACCCGCTGTTCCGCGACCTCGGCGTCGAGCCTCTGGGCAACGCCCTCGACGGTGCGCTGCTGGCGCGGCTCTTCGCCGGCAAGGCGACGCCGCTCAAGGCCGCGCTCCTCGACCAGAAGCTGATTGCCGGCCTTGGCAATATCTATGTCTCCGAAAGCCTGCACCGCGCCGGCCTGTCGCCGCGCCGCATGGCCGGCACGCTCGCGACGCGGGCCGGCGGACCCACGGCCGGCGCCCACCGCCTCGCGGCCGCCATTCGCGCCGTGCTCGAGGAGGCTGTCGCCGCCGGCGGCTCGACCCTGCGCGACTATGCCCATACGGACGGCTCGCTGGGCTACTTCCAGCATGCGTTCCGCGTCTACGACAGGGAGGCGGAGCCCTGCCCGACGCCCGGCTGCCGCGGCGTCGTGCGGCGGCTGGTCCAGTCGGGCCGCTCGACCTTCTACTGCGGCGTGTGCCAGCGCTGAGCCGCCGCCGACGCCGGACAGCGCCGCGCGGAGCTCCGCCTTGCGGCCGGCGTCCCGGTCGGCTAGCCCTTGCGGGAGGGAGATGATCGCCATGGCCTATGAGAACATCCTGGTCGACCGGCGCGGCAGGGTCGCGCTGGTCACGCTGAACCGCCCGCAGGCGCTCAACGCGCTCAACAGCGCGCTGGTGGCCGAGCTGAACGACGCGCTCGACGGGTTCGACCGCGATCCCGGCATCGGCTGCGTCGTCATCACCGGGTCGGAGAAGGCCTTCGCGGCCGGGGCCGACATCAAGGAGATGAAGGATCTGGGGTTCCCGGGGAACTACCTGGACGATTTCATCACCTCCTGGGACCGGGTCGGGGCGCGGCGGAAGCCGATCATCGCCGCCGTCGCCGGCTTCGCGCTGGGCGGCGGCTGCGAGCTCGCCATGATGTGCGACTTCATCCTGGCCGCGGACACCGCGCGGTTCGGCCAGCCCGAGATCAAGCTCGGCGTCATGCCCGGGGCCGGCGGCACGCAGCGGCTCACCCGTTTCGTCGGCAAGTCGAAGGCCATGGAGATGTGCCTCACCGGTCGCATGATGGACGCCGCCGAGGCCGAGCGCTCCGGCCTCGTCTCGCGCGTCGTGCCGGCGGCCGAACTCCTCGACGAAGCCCTCAAGGTCGCGACCCAGATCGCCGACATGTCGCTCCCCATCGCCATGATGACGAAGGAGAGCGTCAACCGCTCCTACGAGACCACCCTCGCCGAGGGCATCCGCTTCGAGCGCCGCGTGTTTCACGCAATGTTTGCAACCGCCGACCAGAAGGAAGGCATGGCTGCCTTCGTCGAGAAGCGGAAGCCCGGCTTCCGGAACGCCTGACCGGCGCCGGAGGGGATCTTGGAGATCGGTGTCGAAGTCGTCGCGGCGCTGGCCGTCGTCGCCCTCTGCGCCGGCTTCTTCGACGCGATCGCCGGCGGCGGCGGTCTGCTGACCGTCCCCGCGCTCCTGCTCGCCGGCTTCGATCCGGCGACCGCCGTCGCTACCAATAAGTTGCAGGGTTCATTCGGCACACTTTCCGCGACCGTCACGTTCGCGCGGGCCGGGCGGATCGACTGGGCGGCGGCGGCGCCGATGGCCGCCTCCGCAGCGATCGGCGCGGTCGCCGGCGCGGCGGTGGTCGGACTGTTGCCCTCGGCCCTGTTCTCCGCGGTCGTGCCTTTTCTCCTGGTCGGAATCGCCGTCTACTTCTGGCTCGGTCCGCGCCTCGACAGCGGGGACGCGCGCCGCCGGCTGTCGCCCGCCCTGTTCGCCGCCACGCTGGCGCCGCTGGTCGGCTTCTACGACGGAGTCTTCGGTCCGGGCGCCGGATCCTTCTACATGATGGGCCTGGTGACGCTCCTGGGGCTGGATCTGGTACGGGCGACCGCCCAGACCAAGCTCCTCAACGCCTCCAGCAACGTCGCCTCGCTGCTCTTCTTCATCGCGGCCGGCCTGGTCGTCTGGCCCGTCGGCCTCGCCATGGGCGCCTGCGCCACCCTCGGCGCCCAGCTCGGCTCCCGCCTCGCCCTCCGGAAGGGCGCCCGCCTCATCCGCCCCCTTCTCATCGCCGTTTGCTGCGCCACCGCCCTGCGCATGCTCCTCGATCCCGGGAACCCGTTGCGTCGTGCCATCGGGCAAGTTTTCGGATGAAGCTGAGTCCCGTTGACGCTGCGGGCCACCCTCGCTATAAGCGCGCACTCGAAGGCGGCGGCGCGAAAGTGCCCGCGCGCGACCCATTCACCATTTGCTGCGCCGAACGACCTTGACGGGCGTGTCCGGCGCGACCGAGGACGACCGATGGCCAACACGACTTCGGCGAAAAAGGCGACCCGCAAGATCGCGCGTCGCACCGCCGTCAACCGCAACCGGCGTTCGCGCATGCGCACCTTCGTGAAGAAGGTCGAGGAGGCGATCCGCGCTGGTGACAAGGCGGCAGCGACCGCAGCGTTCCAGGCAGCCGAGCCGGTCCTCATGCGGGCGGCCCAGAAGGGCATCGTGCACCGCAACACGGCCTCGCGGAAGGTGTCGCGTCTGTCGCACGCGATCAGCGCGATCGGCGGCTGAACACGTTTTGCTACTCGCTGGCCCCCTGGGGGTGAGCGTTCGAAGCCCGGCCCGACGGCCGGGCTTTTTTGTTGTTTCCAAGCGTTAACCACGTCGTTGCAAACTTGCATCAGACCGCCTCGTTCCGCTTTTTTCAGGCGCCGCGAGACGAGTTTCCGATTGACACATCAATGTCCCAATCGCGCTTTTCAACCTTCGGTTACGTGCCTCAATCGGACAAGAATTCCCCATTGTTGTCAGCAGGTTGCGGGACAAGAGAAGGGGCGGACTTTGAATCCGGCCTGCCTCCGCCGCCAGCGCTTTGTGACGGAAAAAAATTCGATGCCGAAGGCGCGGTCGCCCAAGCTTAAGGAATTCTGAACGGTCTCAGTTGCTTGTCCGGGGTCCCTGAGAAGTCGTGCGGACGGATCCCTGGCCGGTGCCGCGATGGCCGTCCGACTCGTGTTGCACCCCCCCTCCCCCCTGTGTAAGTTGACTTCAGCCCGGGGCCCGGCCTCGCGGTTTCATCCAAAAGGGCAAGAGTAGTCGCTCCCGTTTTTTGGGAACGAAGCATTGTTGCGTACAGACCGCCGCGGCACACCCGGTGGTTGTAGGTTTGGCTGAAGGATCGAGAGCACAGACTTGCCATCGACTGGAGCACTGAAAGCTCCGGACTTGGGCGAGAGCATTTGAGGGGGCGGACCTTGCTGCGCGAAGCGGATTTCGAGAATCAGACCTGCGGACCTGCGGACTTGATGCGTCCGTGGTCGCTTAGGCTGGAGAGGTCCTTCATCGTCCTGGCCGGTCGTCTCAGCTAGTCGATTATCAACCGGCGGTCGGCGCCGCCAGCGTCATCCTCTTTCACTTCTACAAGAACGCACGTCCGTTCCTCCGGGCGAGCGCGAGGTCATGCCTATGCTGCAATCAGAACAAACGTCCGCGGAGCTGACGATGACGGATATCGGCGGCCCGGAACTCAACCGTGCGGAACGGGACCAGGCCTGGGAGCGGGTGCTGCGGCGTCTGCGCGCCGAACTCGGCGAAGACGTCTATTCGAGCTGGTTCCCTCGGCTCGAGCTGGTGGCCGTTTCGGACGGCGTCGCCCAGCTGACGGTGCCGACACGCTTCCTCAAGAGCTGGATCCAGTCCCATTACATCGACAAGGTGAGGGCTCTGGCGGCCGCGGAGATCGAGGGCGTGCGCGACATCACGCTCGGCTTCCGGGGCGCGGCGACGCGGCAGGCCGGCAGGACTCAACCTGCGGAGCCGCCGCCCGGCGGCAGCCAGGGGGCATCGGCCGTGAGCGGCCGGTCGGCGACGGCGGAGCGGCCGTCCTTTGCCATGCCGCCCTCTTCCGAGCGGACGACGGCAACCGAACTCGACGGCATCCAGGGTTCGCCGCTCGACCGGCGGCTGACGCTGTCCAGCTTTCTCGTGGGGCGCTCCAATGCGCTGGCACACGCCGCGGCCGAGAAGGTCGCCCGGATCGAACCGGGTGCGCCCCTCTACAACCCGCTCTACATCCACGCCTCCGTAGGCCTCGGCAAGACCCACCTGCTGCAGGCGGTTGCCCATGAGGTTCTCGCGGGCGGCCGGCGTGTCATCTACCTGACGGCCGATCGCTTCATGTACGGCTTCGTCGCCGCCCTCAAGGCCCAGACGGCCCTCGCCTTCAAGGAGAGGCTTCGCGGCATAGACCTGCTGGTGATCGACGATGTCCAGTTCCTGCAAGGCAAGTCGATCCAGCAGGAATTCTGCCACACCATCAACGCCCTGATCGATGCGGGCCGGCAGGTCGTCATCGCCGCGGACCGTCCGCCGGGCGATCTCGAAAGCCTCGACGAGCGCGTGCGGTCGCGACTGGCGGGTGGCCTCGTGGTCGAGATGGGCGCCTTGGACGAGCCGCTGCGGGTCAAGATCCTCGAAGCGCGCATCGCCGCGGCCCGTGTCCACCAGCCGGGTTTCGAGGTGAACGCATCGGTGCTGGCCTACGTCGCCCGCGTCATCACGACCAATGGCCGCGACCTCGACGGTGCCGTGAACCGGCTGCTCGCCCACACGACCCTGAGCGGGGCGCCGCTGACCGTCGACGTGGCCGAGGCTGCGATCCGGGATCTCGTTCGCTCGCGCGAACCCCGGAAGGTGCGCATCGAGGACATCCAGAAGCTGGTCGCGACGCACTATAATGTCAGCCGGGCGGATATCCTGTCGTCCCGTCGGTCCGCCGGCGTCGTCAAGCCGCGCCAGATCGCGATGTATCTCTCCAAGCAGCTGACATTGCGGTCGCTGCCGGAGATCGGTCGCCGGTTCGGGGGCAGGGACCATACGACGGTGCTGCATGCGGTCCGCAAGATCGAGAACGCCGTGGGTGCCGATCCGACCCTGCGCGAGGATATCGAACTCCTGAAGCGCATGCTGCAAGAGTAGGCCGCAGGCCCGGTTTCGGCGCGAAACGCCTGTGAACAGCCCGGGATCGTCGCGTCCGGCGCGCGCTCCCGGCTTGCACCGCGCGAGGGGCCGCGCCAATGTGCGTGTCCCGCGCGGCACCCCCGCCAGCGCGGCTTGATCGGATCGAGAGTCTCGGATCGGCCATGAAGGTCACTGTCGAGCGCGGCGCGCTACTCAAGTCACTGGGCCACGTGCACAGGGTGGTCGAGAGGCGCAACACCATCCCGATCCTGTCGAACGTGCTCATCCGCGCGGAAGCGGGCGAGTTGAGCCTGCGCGCGACGGACCTCGACCTCGAGGTGACGGAAAGCATCGCGGCGGACGTCAGCCATCCCGGGGCCACGACCGTTCCGGCGCATGTGCTGTACGACATCGTCCGCAAGCTTCCCGACGGTTCGCAGGTCTCGCTCGAAATGTCGGGAGACATCGGCCAGATCCTGATCCGCTCGGGCCGCTCCCGCTTCAACCTGCAGGCCCTTCCGGAATCCGATTTCCCGGACCTGGCCGCCGGTGACATGGGGCACCGCTTTGCCCTCGGCGCGGCCGACCTGAAGCGCCTGATCGAAAAGACCCAGTTCGCGATCTCCACGGAGGAGACGCGGTACTACCTCAACGGCATCTATCTCCATGCGATGGAGAGCAATGGTAGGGCCGTCCTGCGGGCCGTGGCGACGGACGGGCACAGGCTTGCCCGCGTGGAGATCGATGCGCCGACGGCCGCTGCGGGAATGCCGGGCGTGATCATTCCGCGCAAGGCCGTGGCCGAGATCATCAAGCTCGTCGACGATGCCGGCGAAACCGTCACCATCGAGCTGTCGCCGACCAAGATCCGCCTCACCCTCGGTTCGGTCGTTCTCACGTCGAAGCTGATCGACGGCACTTTTCCCGATTACCAGCGGGTCATCCCGTCCGGAAACGACAAGCACCTCGTCGTCGACAAGGGTGACTTCGCGGCGGCCGTCGACCGCGTCTCGACGATATCGTCCGAGCGCGGCCGGGCCGTGAAGATGGCGCTGGCGGATGGCCGCCTCACGCTCTCGGTGACCAACCCCGACTCCGGGTCCGCGGTCGAGGAAATCGAGGTCGACTACGATGCCGCGCCGATCGACATCGGCTTCAACGCCCGGTACCTGCTGGATATCGCGGGCCAGCTCGAGGGCGACACGGCCTTGTTCCGGCTGGCGGATCCGGGCTCGCCGACGCTGATCCAGGACCGCGAGGGAGCGAACGCGCTCTACGTCCTCATGCCGATGCGCGTGTGACGTCCTGCGCGAGGACCCTTGTCCCGCCGGCCGCAGGAAGCATCTGAAGCGTCATGCCTGAGGATGTCCGTCGAGCCGGCCCGGACACGTCCATTGCCACGCCGGCGGTGGAACGCCTGATCCTGTCTGACTTTCGGTCCTACTCTGCGATCGACCTGCCGGTCGAGGGCCGCCTCGTGGCCCTCGTCGGCGAGAACGGGGCGGGCAAGACCAACATTCTCGAGGCCCTCTCGCTGTTTGCGCCGGGGCGCGGATTGCGCCGGGCCGAGCTCGCCGAGATGGCCCGCAGCGACGGACCGGGCGTGTTCTCGGCGTCCATCCGGCTCGAAGACGGCCGAAGACTGGGAACGGGAAGCGAGCGGACCGACGGCGAAGCCTTTGTCCGCCGCTGCCGGATGGACGGAGCGGCCGTGTCGTCGCCGACCGCGTTCGCCGACGTGGTTCGCCTGGTGTGGCTGACGCCTTCGCTCGATGGCCTGTTCACGGGGCCGGCCGGCGACCGCCGCCGGTTTCTCGACAGGCTGGTGCTCGCGGTGGATTCCACGCATGGATCCCGGGTGGCGGCGCTCGAGCGTGCGCTGCGCTCGCGGAACCGGTTGCTCGAGGACGAGCGATCCGATCCCGCCTGGCTCGATGCGGTCGAGCGGGAGGTCGCCGAAACGGGCGTCGCGGTGGCTGCGGCGCGCCGCGAGACCGTGGAGCGGCTGACCGGCATCATTGCGGCCGGTCGCCATGAGCCGTCCCCCTTCCCATGGGCCGACGTCGCGATCTCCGGGCCACTCGACGCCGAACTGGGCACTGCGCCGGCGGTGGACGTCGAGGATCTCTATCGCGGCTGGCTGCGGGCCGGCCGGGCACGAGACCGCGCGGCGGGTCGTACCCTGGTGGGTCCGCAGGTCTCCGACCTCTCGGTCCGGCATGGCCCGAAGGGAGTACCGGCCGGCCAGGCCTCGACCGGGGAGCAGAAGGCCCTCCTGGTCGGGCTCGTGCTGGCCCACGCCCGGCTGGTGGCCGAGATGACCGAGATCGCGCCGCTGATCCTGCTGGACGAGGTTGCCGCCCACCTCGATCCGCGCCGGCGCGCCGCCCTGTTCGAGACCCTCAGGGCGCTCGGAAGCCAGGTCTGGATGACCTCCGCGGATCCGGGGGCCTTCGGCTCCCTGTCCCGGGAAGCCCAGACACTCGAGGTGACGCAGGGGCAGGTTGTTCCTATAAGGACGCCATGAGCCTCGACAGCCTCCTGGTCTTCGCCATCGCACTCTTCGTTGCGGCCGCGACGCCCGGCCCGGGAATTGCCGCGATCGTCGCGCGCGTCCTCGGGCGCGGCACCGGAGGCGCCCTCGCGTTCACGGCCGGCGTCGCCACGGGCGACGTCATCTGGCTGACCGTCGCGGTGACCGGCCTCGCCGCGCTGGCGAGCCTCTTCGACGGGGTCTTCACGGTCATCAAATATGCAGGGGCGGCTTACCTGCTGGTGATCGCCTGGAAGCTCTGGAGCGCCCCCACGGTCCCGCACGACCTGCAGGCCCACCTGCCGCCCGACCCGCCGCTCAAGCTTTTCCTCGGCGGGCTTTCGGTGACGATCGGAAACCCCAAGGTCATGGTCTTCTACCTTGCCCTGTTGCCGAGCCTCATCGACATGAAGGCTCTCGACGTCCTCGCCTACGTCGAACTGGTCGCCGTGACGACGGCTGTGCTCGCCATGGTGTTCGGTGCCTACGTGATCCTGGCTGCCCGGGCGAGACGGCTTTTCACCAGTCCCGCCGCCATCACGGCGGTCAACCGGACGTCGGGCGTGGTGATGGCCGGCGCTGCGGCCGCGATCGCGGCGCGCTGACCACAACGAAACACGATGACGCGTGCATGAAACGGTCCCTCGGCCGTGAAAACGCCCCCGTTCCAGCCTATATTTCATCTCACGAATCAACGGCTTCGAACCGTTAAGACCTGCCTTTGGAGATATGATGGCCGAACCAGCCCGCCACGACGTTGCATCCGACGCCTATGGCGCCGATTCAATCAAGGTCCTCAAGGGTTTGGATGCGGTGCGCAAGCGCCCGGGCATGTACATCGGCGATACCGATGACGGCTCCGGCCTGCATCACATGGTCTACGAGGTCGTCGACAATGCCATCGACGAGGCGCTGGCAGGGCACGCGACCGAGGTCACCGTCACGCTGAATGCCGACGGTTCGTGCACGGTCACGGACAATGGGCGCGGAATTCCGACGGACATCCATACGGAGGAGGGCGTTTCGGCGGCCGAGGTCATCATGACCCAGCTCCATGCCGGCGGTAAGTTCGACCAGAACTCCTACAAGGTCTCGGGCGGCCTCCACGGGGTCGGGGTGTCCGTCGTGAACGCCCTGTCGTCGTTCCTGAGGCTGCGCATCTGGCGGAACGGCTTCGAGCACGCGATGACCTTCACGCATGGCGACGCGGATGGGCCGCTCGCGGTCATCGGGCCGTCGGAAGGCAAGCGCGGGACGGAGGTCACGTTCCTCCCGTCCACCCTGACGTTCACGCAGGTCGAATTCGACTATGACACGCTCGAGCACCGCCTCCGTGAACTCGCGTTCCTGAACTCGGGGGTCCGGATCATCCTGACGGATGCGCGGCATGCCGAGCTGCGGCGCGAGGAGATGATCTACGAAGGCGGCCTGGAAGCCTTCGTTCGCTATCTGGACCGCGCCAAGACGTCCATCATCGGCTCGCCCCTGATGGTCAAGGCGGAGCGTGACGGCATCACGGTGGAAGCCGCGCTGTGGTGGAACGACAGCTACCACGAGAACGTGCTGTGCTTCACGAACAACATCCCGCAGCGGGACGGCGGCACGCATCTGGCGGGGTTCCGCGCGGCGCTGACGCGGCAGGTGACCGGCTATGGCGAGACGTCGGGACTGACCAAGAAGGAAAAGGTCGCCCCCAGCGCCGAGGACTGTCGCGAAGGCCTGACCTCTGTGCTGTCGGTCAAGGTGCCGGATCCCAAGTTCTCGTCCCAGACCAAGGACAAGCTCGTCTCGTCGGAAGTGCGGCCGGTCGTCGAGAGCGTGCTGAACGAGGCCCTGCGCGTATGGTTCGAGGAACATCCCACCGAAGCACGCAGCATCGTCGGCAAGGTCATCGAGGCGGCCGCCGCGCGGGAGGCGGCGCGAAAGGCGCGTGAACTGACGCGCCGGAAGGGCGCACTCGACATTGCTTCCCTGCCGGGGAAGTTGGCGGATTGCCAGGAGCGCGATCCGTCGAAGGCGGAACTCTTCATCGTCGAGGGCGATTCGGCAGGCGGCTCGGCGAAGCAGGGGCGCAATCGCGAATACCAGGCCGTGCTGCCGCTGCGCGGCAAGATCCTCAATGTCGAGCGGGCACGCTTCGACAAGATGCTGTCGAGCCAGGAAATCGGAACGCTCATCACGGCGCTCGGAACCGGGATCGGCAAGGAAGAGTTCAACGCGGACAAGCTGCGCTACCACAAGATCATCATCATGACGGACGCGGACGTGGACGGCAGCCATATCAGGACGCTGCTGCTGACGTTTTTCTTCCGCCAGATGCCTGAACTGATCGAACGCGGTCACCTCTTCATCGCCCAGCCGCCGCTGTACAAGGTGACCCGCGGCAAGTCGCAGAGCTACCTGAAGGACGAGCGCGCGCTGGAAGACTACCTGATCGACCAGGGCGTGGACGGCGCAGTCCTGCGCCTGACGTCGGGAGAAGACCGGGCCGGCCAGGACCTGCGTCATCTGGTCGAGGAAGCCCGGATCATCCGCAACCTGCTGAACGGGTTGCACAGCCGCTACGACCGGCAGGTGGTGGAGCAGGTGGCGCTGTTCGGGGCGCTGCGTCCCATCGCCGACGGCTCCGACGCGACGGTGAAGCTCGACGGGATCGTGCGGCGCCTCGACGAGATGGCCGACGAGACGGAGAAGGGCTGGAGCGGCCAGATCGACGCGGGCGGTTTCGTCTTCGAGCGCACCCTGCGCGGCGTCCGTCATGTGGTGTCGCTCGACGCGGCGCTCCTTGGCTCCGTCGATGCGCGCAAGATCCACGACCATGCGGCGCCGATGAGCGAGGCCTTCAGTGCGCCTGCGTCCCTGGTGCGCAAGGCCGACGAGACGACCGTGATCGGTCCCGTGAGCCTGTTCGACGCGATGGTGGCGGTGGGACGCAAGGGGCTCACGCTGCAGCGCTACAAGGGACTCGGCGAGATGAACCCCGAGCAGCTGTGGGAAACGACGCTGGACCGCACCATCCGGTCCCTGCTGCAGGTGCGGGTGAAGGAGGTCGCGGACGCCGACGACATCTTCACCAAGCTGATGGGCGACGTCGTGGATCCGCGGCGCGAGTTCATCCAGACCAACGCGCTCAGCGTGTCCAACCTCGACGTTTGAGCCGCCCTGGCCGGGCGCCGCGGCGTCGGGATCGGATTCCAGCCCAAGCCCGGGGACCGTGGCGCGCCATCGGTCCGCAGGGACGTCCGCCACGCGACGTCGGCGGCCTCGAGCGGGCCGTCGCCGGAATCCGGCCCCCGGACGCCGCTTCGGTAGCGCCGGGCCATACTCCGCCATACCCGCGGTCCATCCGAAGGAGCCCTTCTCAGGCCCCATGCTCCGGGGCGACACCCCGGGGCGTCCGCCTTCGGCCGTCCGGCTGCTCCCGCGCGCGGGGCGGCTTCCGGTTCCGCCCGTCACGCTGCTAGACTGCGGTCGTCCGGTCGCGTGGCCTCCCCCGGCCCATTGCGTCCCGGCCGAGAAGTATTTTACACGTTAAATATCCTGGGACCGGCCCTTCGGTCCCGCTTGGCGCGGACGGCACAAGGCGGACGATGAGCCGCGCCGGCCGCCTGGACAGGGAGGTCCTCCATGCGCATGCGCTTTTCGCCGATCGCAGCCCTCGGCCTGATGACGCTCGCGGCGTTGCCCGCGGCCGCCCAGCAGCCGGTCAAGATCGGCATGATCACGACGCTGTCGGGTCCCGGCGGCTACCTCGGCGCCGACATCCGCGACGCCTTCAACCTCGCCATCGAGCAGGAGGGCGGCAAGCTCGGCGGCGTGCCGGTCCAGCTCCTTGTCGAGGACGACGGCCTCAAGCCGGTCCAGGGCAAGCAGATCGCCGACAAGTTCATCAAGTCCGACAAGGTGAAGCTCCTCACCGGCATCGTCTTCTCGAACGTCGCCGGCGCGGTCGTGCCGGATGTGCTGGACGGCGGCGGCATCTATGTCAGCCCGAACGCCGGCCCGTCGAACTTCGCCGGCAAGGAGTGCCACCGGAACTACTTCGTCGTGTCCTGGCAGAACGACAGCCTGCACGAGAGCGCCGGCCAGAACGCCACCAACCTCGGCTACAAGAAGGCCTTCATCCTCGCCCCGAACTACCAGGCCGGCAAGGATGCGCTGGACGGCTTCAAGCGCTTCTTCAAGGGCCAGATCGCCGGCGAGATCTACACCAAGCTCGACCAGACGGACTTCGCCGCGGAACTGGCGCAGATCCGCGCCGCCAACCCGGACGTGGTGTTCCAGTTCCACCCGGGCGGCCTCGGCATCGCCTTCATGCGCCAGTACGCGCAGTCCGGCATCACGACACCGATGGTCGTCGCCTCGCCGTCGATGGACTCGACGACGCTCGCCGCCGTCGGCGACGCCGCGCTCGGCGTCAACCTGACGGCGCAGTGGAACACGGACCTGCCGATCCCGGAGAGCAAGGCCTTCGTCGAGGCCTTCCAGAAGAAGTACAACCGCGTGCCCACCTACTACGCGCAGCAGGGCTACGACACGGCGCTGGCCATCGGCGCCGCGCTCAAGGCGACCGGCGGGAAGGTCGAGGACACCGAGGCCTTCCGGACGGCCATGCTGAAGGCGGACTTCAAGTCCATCCGCGGCAACTTCAAGTTCGGCCCGAACCAGCATCCCGTCCAGGACTGGTACGCGCTGAAGGTGGAGAAGGGCGCGGACGGCAAGCCCGCCATCGTCACCAAGGGCAAGGTCCTGACGAACCACGGTGACTTCTACGCCGCCCAGTGCAAGCTCTGACCTTGCCGTGACAACCGGCCGACCGGCGGGCTGACGCATGACTCTCGTCCTCGAGCAGCTGCTCAACGGCGTGCAGTTCGGCGTCACGCTGTTCCTGCTGGCGGCCGGGCTCACGTTGATCTTCGGGATCATGGGCATCATCAACCTGGCCCATGGCTCCCTCTACATGGTCGGCGCCTACGCCGCCGCGCTGACGGCAGGCAAGACCGGGAGCGCGATCCTGGCGCTGCTCGCCGGCCTTGCCGCCGCCGGCGTGCTCGGGATGGTGGTCGAACTCGTCGTGATCCGGCGCCTCTATGCGCGGGATCACCTCGACCAGGTGCTCGCCACCTTCGGCCTCATCCTGTTCCTCAACGAGCTGACCGTGCTGTTCGTCGGGCGGCAGCCGCTGTTCGTCGCGATCCCGCCGCTGCTCGACGGCTCCGTGCCGCTGCTGCCGGGCCTGCGCTATCCGCTCTACCGTCTCGCCATCATAGCCGTCGGCCTCGCGGTCGCCGCGGGGCTGTACCTGCTCATCAACCGCACGCGCCTCGGCATGATCGTCCGGGCGGGAGCGACGAACCGCGAGATGGTGCAGGCCCTGGGCGTGGACATCCGGCTCGTCTACACGCTGGTGTTCGGGCTGGGCGCGCTGCTGGCGGGGCTGGCGGGCGTCATGATGGGTCCGCTCAGCGCCGTGCAGGTGGGCATGGGCGAGCGCATCCTGATCCTGACCTTCGTCGTCGTGGTCATCGGCGGCGTCGGGTCGGTGCGCGGCGCGTTCTTCGGCGCGCTGCTGGTCGGCGTGGTCGACACCATGCTGCGGGCCTTCCTGCCCGGCTTCCTGCGCACCCTGATGGCCGGCCCCGACGCCGACGCCCTCGGCGCCGGCCTGTCCTCCATGGGCGTCTACATCCTGATGGCGCTGGTGCTCCTCCTGCGGCCGCGCGGCCTGTTCCTGTCGCATGCATGAACCCTCGACCAGGGCCGGGGCCGTCCGCGCGAAGGCCGCCGCCGTGGCGGTGACGCTCGCCGCGCTCGTGGCGCTGCCCTTCGCGGCGCAGGCGATCGGCGACGCCTCGCTCGTCACGCTGGCGACGCGCATGATCATCTTCGCCATCGCCGCCACGAGCCTGAACCTCGCGCTCGGCCACGGCGGCATGGTGAGCTTCGGCCACGCGGCGTTCCTCGGGATCGGCGCCTACACGGTCGGCATCCTCTACAGCCACTTCGTGGCGCGGGAACCCTTCGCCGGCTTCATTCCCGGCACCGACCAGATGCTGCTCGCCGTGCCGGCGGCCATGCTGGTGGCCGGCCTGGCGGCCGCGGCCATCGGCGCCCTGTCGCTGCGGACCGGCGGCATCCAGTTCATCATGATCACGCTCGCCTTTGCGCAGATGGTGTTCTTCCTGTTCGTGTCGCTGAAGACCTATGGCGGCGACGACGGGCTCATCATCCGCCGCCGCAATGCCCTGCCGGGACTGAACACACGTGACGACGTGACATTCTACTTCGTCTGCCTGGGGGTCGCGGTCGTCTGGATCGCCCTGATGGCGATGGTGACGCGGTCTCGCTTCGGCGCGGTGGTCGGCGGCATCCGGCAGAGCGAGCGCCGCATGGCCGCGATGGGGGTGCCGGTCTACCGCTACAAGCTCGTCGCCTTCGTGATCTCGGGGATCGGCACAGGCCTCGCCGGCGCCCTGCTCGGCAATTTCAGCCGCTTCGCCAGCCCGGACATGCTGCACTGGACCCAATCGGGCGAGCTGATGATCATGGTCATCCTCGGCGGCACCGGGACCCTTCTGGGCCCGGCCTACGGCGCCATCGCCCTCATCGGTCTGGAGACCGTGCTCGGCGCCTGGACCGAGCACTGGCAGGTGATCCTCGGTCCGATCCTCATCCTGATCGTGCTGTTCCTGCGCGGCGGCCTCGGGAGCATCGCCGGCCTGGTGCGAGGCCCGCGCCATGGCTGAGCCGCTGCTCCGGGTCGACGGGCTGACCAAGCGCTTCGGCGGCCTGACCGCGAGCGACGCCATCACCCTCGACGTCCGCGAAGGCGAGCTGCACGCCGTGATCGGCCCGAACGGGGCGGGCAAGACGACGTTCATCGCCCAGCTGATGGGCGAGCTGCGGCCGGACGCCGGAAGCATCCGCTTCAACGGGGACGACATCACGCGCCTCGCGACGCCGGAGCGCGTGCGACGCGGGATCGGCCGGACGTTCCAGATCGTGCAGCTGCTGCCGGAGGCGACGGCGCTGGCCAATGTCGCGCTGGCGGTGCAGGTGCGGCAGGGCCACGGGTTCCGCTTCATCGCGCCCGCCGCCCGCGACCGGACGTTGCTCGAGCCGGCGCAGCAGCTTCTCGGCCGGGTCGGCCTGTCCGACCGCGCCGGCGTGCCGGTGTCCGCCCTGTCGCATGGCGAGCGCAAGCAGCTCGAACTCGCCGTCGCGCTGGCCGGCGAGCCGCGCCTCCTGCTGCTCGACGAGCCCATGGCGGGCCTCGGTCCGGTGGAAAGCCGCCGGATGCTCGAACTGCTCGCGGAGCTCAAGGGCCGGGTCGCCATGCTGCTCGTCGAGCACGACATGGAGACCGTTTTCGCGCTGGCCGACCGCATCTCTGTGCTCGTCTACGGCCGCATCATCGCCAGCGGCACCGCGGCCGAGATCCAGTCGGACCCGGAGGTGCGCACGGCCTATCTGGGCGAGGGGGACGCGTGATGCTGCAGGTGCGCGCGCTCCAGGCCTCCTATGGCGCAAGCCAGGTCCTGTTCGATGTCACGCTCGACATCGGCGAGGGCGAGGTCGTCACGCTGCTCGGCCGCAACGGCATGGGAAAGACGACCACCATACGCGCCATCATGGGGCTCAACCGGCCGCAGGCGGGGGAAGTCCGCTTCGCCGGCCGCTCGATCGCGGGATCCCGCCCGGACGCGGTGGCCCGGCTCGGCATCGGCCTCGTGCCGGAAGGCCGGCAGGTGTTTCCGACATTGACGGTGCGCGAAAACCTCGTCGCCACGGCGGCGAACCGGGCCGGTTCTTCGTCTCCCTGGACGCTGGACCGGATCTACAGGCTGTTCCCCCGCCTCGGCGAGCGCCATGCGCAGCTGTCCCGCACCCTCTCGGGCGGCGAGCAGCAGATGCTGGCGGTCGGCCGCGCCCTGATGACGAACCCGCGCCTGCTGATCCTCGACGAGGCCACCGAAGGCCTCGCTCCGGTGATCCGCGCCGAGATCTGGCGCTGCATCGAGACGCTGAAGGCGGAGGGCCAGTCGATCCTGCTGGTCGACAAGAACATCAACGTCCTGAAGCGCCTCGCCGACCGTCACGTGGTCATCGAGAAGGGCCGTACCGTGTGGGCCGGCTCGTCCGCCGACCTCGACCGCGACGCCGAAACGATCCATCGCTACGTCGGGGTCTAGGGCTGGATCAGCGCTCCTCTCCGCCGGCTTCCGCCACCTCCTGCAGGAAGCCGCGCTTGCGCAGCAGCGCGCTCACATCCGGGTCGCGGCCCCGGAAGGCGCGGTAGGCCTGGGCCGGATCGACCCGGTTTCCGGCTGCGTAGACGTGGTCCTTCAGGCGGGCGGCCAGCGCCGGATCGAAGATGTCGCCGGTGTCCTCGAACGCGGTGAAGCCGTCGGCATCGAGCACCTCCGACCACATGTAGGAGTAGTAGCCCGCCGAATAGCCGTCGCCGGAGAACACGTGGGTGAAGTGCGGCGTGCGGTGACGCATCGTCAGGCCACGCGGCATGCCGAGGCGCTGCAGGATCGACGCCTCCATCGCCATCGGGTCGACCGACCCCGCGTCGGCCAGCGCGTGGAACTCCATGTCGACGATGGCGGAGGCCGTGTACTCCACGGTGGCGAAGCCCTGGTTGAAGCTTCGCGCCCGGTGGATCTTGTCGAGCAGCGCGTCCGGGATCGGCTCGCCCGTCTCCGCATGGACTGCGTAGCGCTTCAACACCTCGGGCCGCATCAGCCAGTGCTCGTAGACCTGCGAGGGGAACTCGACGAAGTCGCGCGGCACGGAGGTGCCGGCGACGGACGGATAGGTCACCTGGGACAGCATGCCGTGCAGCGCGTGGCCGAACTCGTGGAAGATCGTGCGGGCGTCGTCGAAGCTGAGCAGCGTCGGCCGGCCCGCCCCGCCCTGCGCGAAGTTCAGCACGTTGACGACGATCGGCCGGATGTCCGCGCCGAGCTTCCGCTGCCCGCGGAAGCTGCTCATCCACGCGCCGCTGCGCTTGGACGGCCTTGCGAAATAGTCGCCGATGAAGAGGGCGACATGCCCCCCCGCCGCGTCGCGGACCTCCCAGGCCCGGGCATCGGGGTGGTACAACTTCAGGTCGTCACGCGGGTGGAAGGTCACCCCGAACAGCCGCGTCGCCGTGTCGAAGGCGGCCTCGATCATGCGGTCGAGCTGCAGGTATGGCTTGATCGCGCCCTCGTCGATGTCGAACCGGGCCTTGCGCACCTTGTCCGACCAGTAGCGCCACGAAGCGGCGTCGACCGGGCCGCCGGCCAGGTCCTCCAGCTCCCGCCGCTCCTCCTCGGCACGACTTCTCGCCTTGCTCCAGACACGTCCGAGGAGATCGTTCACCGCCTC
>CAZJCW010000024.1:0-28549 GCA_964544365.1 uncultured Alsobacter sp. | reverse complement strand
TAGTTGTTCCAGCCCACCCAGCGCGTCGGCGTGCCGAAGCCGTTCCAGTTGAAGCCGGAATACCAGGCGGCCTCGATGATCGGCACGACGACGAAGAGCGTGAACAGCAGCAGCGCCGGGGGCAGCAGGAGTATGACGGCCGTGAAAGCGCCATCGCGCCGTCTCAGCCTGATCGCGGTACTGGCCATACACCTGTCCGGTTGAAGGAATTGAGGCCGGGCCGCCCTCGGGAGGGACGGCCCGGCACGGGAGTCGAGGGTATCAGTTGCCCTGCTTCCAGGCGTCGTTGACCGCCTTGGCCGCCTGCTTCGGCGTCATGCTGCCGCCGGCGATCTCGGCCGAGGCGTCGTTGATGACGCGGCCCACCGACGGTCCGAGCATCTGGTCGTAGAAGTTCTGGTGGAACTTCGACTTGCCGAGGTTGGCGACGATGTTCTTCATGAACGGGCTGCTGACGCCGTCCTCCGCTCCCTTGGCGACGGGGACGATGAAGTTCCCCGCTGCGAGGCGCGTCTGCACGTCCTTGCTGATGAAGAACTTGAGGAAGTCGACGGCCTCCTTGGGCGAGCCCTTCGTCACGAGCCAGCCGTTGATGCCGCCCAGCGTGTCGGTCGCCTCGCCCTTGCCGCCCGGGACGGCGGGAAAGTCGAACCAGCCGAGCTTGTCGTCCGGAATGCCGGTCTTGTCGGCCGAGAGCGCCTTCTGCGTATGGTAGAAGCTGCTGATGGCCAGGATCATCGCCGCCTTGCCGTCGCCGAAGGCGCCGACGGCCTGCGGGTTCTTGAACCCGAGGAAGCCGTTCTGGAACGGCTGCAGGTCGACGAGCTGCTTGTAGAGCTCAGCCGATTTCACATAGACGTCGGATTCGAAGCCGCCGTCCTTGCCGGCCATGGCAGCCTCGATGGCGGGCTTGCCGCCCATCCGTACCGCGAGGTGGGTCCAGTAGAAGTGGAGTGGCCACTTGTCGGCGCCACCGACCACGATGGGCGTGATGCCCGCGGCCTTGATGGTCTTCACCGCGGCGAGAAGGTCGTCCCAGGTCTTGATCTTCGTGTAGTCGACCCCGGCCTTGGCCATGAGTTCCTTGTTGACCATGAACCCGACCTGCGACATCGCCACCGGGATGCCGTAGTTGCGGCCATTGATCTTGAAGGCTTCGACCGCGGCCGGAGTCAGCGTGTCGGCATAGCCCTTCACCTGGTCGGTGATGTCCTCGATCACCCCGGCCTCGACCTGCGACTGAAGCACGCCGCCGGCCCAGCTGAAGATGATGTGCGGCTTGTCCTTGGACTGGAGGAGCGTGGGCGCCTTCGCCTTGTAGGCCTCGTTCTCGAGGAACGACATCTCGACCTTGACGCCGGGGTTCTTCGCCTCGTACGCGCGGGCCACCTCCTCCCAGATCTTGACCTGGGTGGGGTTCACCTCGATGTGCAGCCATTTCACCGTCGTCTGCGCGGCAGCGGACATCACGCCCGCTGCAAGAAGGCCGGCAGCGATCAGCAGGGACTTCGCCCTCATGTCTCTCTCCCTGATTGTCGATCTTTTTGGGACAATCATGGTACCGGGAGATTCTGAGGTACGCAACTCATCGGTTTTGCATCGCTCTCCTGCGCCTTTCCGGCGAATGAAGCGCCGATATGTGCGAGCGAATGAATTCGGCGGGAAATCCTCGCGGGATACCGCCTGAGAGGCGCACCTCTCTTTCTGACGGACCTCTTCGCGCTTCGCCGACGGGAAAGCGGGCCACGGCGCCTTGCGGACGGGCGACAGGCGCCGCGCGTTTTCGGGACGGTTCGCACAGTCGTGGGACGCCCAGCAAATGGCTTCCCGCGGGCGCTGTACTAAGTTGCCCCACCGTCGGGTGAAGATGAGGATGGTGCGATGCGCGCGATTGTTGTGATTGGTTTGATGGCCCTGCTGGCCGGATGCAACACGAGTTCCCAGTCGCAGCGGACCGTCGGAGGCGCCGCGATCGGCGCAGGCGGCGGCGCGCTGGTCGGCGCGGCGGTGGGCGGCGGCCGCGGCGCGGCGGTCGGAGCGATGGCGGGCGGCGTTGCCGGTGCGCTGATCGGCCGCGCAACGACCCCGAACGATTGCATTTTCCAGGACCGCAACGGTCGGCGGTTCACCGGCCCCTGCCCCTGATCCGCTACAGTCAGGCACGGGTGGGCTTCGCAGGAACCGCGTTCCCGAGGCCCGGAACCAGATGACGATGGGGATGAAACAATGTCGATGACGTCAATTCCTTTGGATTCCGCCGCAGCGGAAGCCCATCTGATGCGTTTCCTGGGTGTCGAGGGGGTCACGGGTGAGGAAGCCGCGATAGCGGCCGCCGTCGCCGACGAACTCGTCAAGGCGGGCGTTCCAGCCTCCGCGATCCGCTACGACGACGCCCACACGCGCATCCCCTTGCCGACGCAGACGGGCAACCTGATCGTCGACCTGCCGGGTACGGTGGCCGGGCCGCGGATCATGTTCGCGACCCACCTCGATACGGTACCGCTCTGCTCGGGCGCGAAGCCGCGCGTCGAGGGCCGGCGTGTCGTCAGTGACGGCACGACCGCGCTGGGCGGCGACAACCGCACCGGCTGCGGCGTTCTGGTGTCGCTCGCCGAGACGCTCCTCAAGAACAAGCTGCCCCATCCGCCCATCACGCTGCTGTTCACGGTCCGCGAGGAGAGCGGCCTGCACGGCGCGCGCGAGTTGAAGGCCGCCGATCTCGGCGGCGCGACGATGTGCTTCAACGTCGACGGCCAGCGCCCCGAGGACCTGATCATCGGCGCGATCGGCCAGGAGAACTGGGAGGTCGAGATCCACGGCAAGGCCACCCATGCGGGCCTCGCGCCGGAGCAGGGCATCTCGTCCACGCTGGTCGGAGCCACGGCGCTTGCCGAGGCGGCCCGTGCGGGCTGGTTCGGCAAGGTGACGAAGCCGGACGGCTACGGAACCAGCAATGTCGGCATCTTCGGCGGCCGGAACGGCAAGTCGTCGGGAGACGCCACCAATGTCGTCACGGACTACACCTTCGTCCGGGGCGAGGCGCGCAGTCCCGAATCGGCCTTCGCCACGAAGATCGCCGAGGGCTTCAAGGAGGCCTTCGCCAAGGCGCAGGCCCAGGTGAAGAACGTCGCGGGCGAGGCTGCCAAGATCGAGTTCCGCCACGTCCCGGCCTACCCGCCGTTCCGCCTGGCGGAGGACAGCCCTGCGACGCGCCTCGCCGTCTCGGCGATGGGAACGCTGGGCATCAAGCCCAACCTGATCTTCTCGCCCGGCGGGCTCGACGCGAACTGGCTCGACAAGCACGGCATACCGACCGTGACCATCGGCGCCGGGCAGCGCGAGGTTCACACGATCAACGAGTTTGTCGAGCTCGACGAGTACCTGATGGGCTGCCGCCTCGCCGTGCTGCTGGCGACGACCGCCCACTGAGCTGCCCACAGGAGTGACGGACGGCCGGGCATCGCACCTGCGTTGCCCGGCTTTTCGCGCGGAACGGACGTGGCGTCCCCGCCGGAGGCCCTAGAGGATCTGCTTGCCCATCAGGCTGGCCACGAGATCCACCATCAGGCGGGCCGTCTTGCCCCGGTCGTCGAGATAGGGATTGAGCTCGGCGAGATCGAGGCTGCCCACCAGTCCGCTCTCGTGCAGCAGTTCCATCACCAGGTGGGCCTCGCGGAACGTGATTCCGCCCGGCACGGTCGTGCCGACGGCCGGCGCGATCTCCGGGTCGAGCACGTCGACATCGAGGCTGACGTGCAGGAGCCCGTCGGCGGCGGCCACGCGCGCGAGGAAATCCCGCATGCAGGCCACGACGCCGCGCTCGTCGATGCTGCGCATGTCCCAGATCGTCACGCCCGCGTTGCGCAGCGCGGCGCGCTCCGCCGGATCGACGCTGCGGGTTCCCAGCATGCAGACGCGGTTCGCAGGCAGCGGCTCCTCGTTCGCCGGATAGACGCCCTCGAAGCCGGGGATCCCGACCGCATAGGCCACCGGGACTCCGTGCAGGTTTCCGCTCGTGGTGGTGTCGAGCGTATGGAAATCGGCATGGGCATCGAGCCACAGGACGAAGAGCGGACGCCCGGCCTCCCGCGCCCTCCGCGACAGGCCGCTGAGCGTGCCCGCGGACAGGCTGTGGTCGCCCCCCATGAAGATCGGGAAGCCGTCGGCGCTGGCGGCATAGGCGGCGGACGCAATGGCGCGCGTCCAGGCGACGATGGCCGGGAGGTTCTTGAGCGCCGGGTTGTCGTGCATCACGTCGGGCGCCGCGTCGGGGTTCAGGTTGCCGCGATCCTCGACCGTCCAGCCCAGTCCCGCGAGGACCTCCACGATATCGGCCGCCCGGTAGGCGCCGGGGCCCATGTCGCAGCCGCGCCGGCCGGCGCCTTCCTGGACCGGTATGCCCACGAGGCGGCAGGTCCCTCGCGAAGCGCTCTCTCCCATGTGACCGTTCTGTCCCATCCCGACCTCGTCTTGTCACCGCCGGCCCGCGCACGCGGTCGGCGGACCATGCGCCTCAGCTTCGCAGCCCCGGGGCTTCATGTCCCGTCCGCTGCACATACTCCGTGTACCCGCCGCCATACTGGTGAATACCCTCCGGCGTCAGCTCGAGCACGCGGTTCGACAGGGCGGCGAGGAAATGCCGGTCGTGCGACACGAACAGCATGGTGCCCTCGTACTGCGACAGCGCCGTGATGAGCATTTCCTTCGTCGCCATGTCGAGGTGGTTCGTCGGCTCGTCGAGAACCAGGAAGTTGGGCGGGTCGAACAGCATGATGGCCATCACAAGCCGCGCCTTCTCGCCACCCGACAGGACGCGGCACTTCTTCTCGATGTCGTCGCCCGAAAACCCGAAGCAGCCGGCGAGCGCGCGCAGCGAGCCCTGCCCGGCCTGCGGGTAGGCGTCCTCCAGTGACTGGTAGACGCTGCGCTCGCCGTCGAGCAGTTCCATCGCGTGCTGCGCGAAGTAGCCCATCTTCACGGTGCCGCCGATCGCCACCGTCCCGTCGTCGGGCTCCGTGGAGCCCGCGATCAGCTTGAGCAGCGTCGACTTGCCGGCGCCGTTCACGCCCATCACGCACCAGCGCTCGCGGCGGCGGATCGAGAAGTCCAGCCCCTCGTAGATGCTGCGCCCGCCATAGGCCTTGTGCACGTTCTTCAGGCTGACCACGTCGTCGCCGGAACGCGGTGCCGGCGGGAAGTCGAACAGCACCGTCTGACGGCGCTTCGGCGGCTCCACCCGGTCGATCTTCTCAAGCTTCTTCACGCGGCTCTGCACCTGCGCGGCGTGCGAGGCCCGCGCCTTGAAGCGCTCGATGAACTTGATCTCCTTGGCCAGCATGGCCTGCTGGCGTTCGAACTGCGCCTGCTGCTGCTTCTCGCTGAGCGCGCGCTGCTGCTCGTAGAAGGCGTAGTCGCCCGAATACGAGATCAGGCTGCCGCCGTCGATCTCCAGGAGCTTGTTGACGATGCGGTTCATGAACTCCCGGTCGTGCGAGGTCATCAGCAGCGCGCCCTCGTAGCCGCGCAGGAAATCCTCGAGCCAGATGAGGCTCTCGAGATCGAGGTGGTTGCTCGGCTCGTCGAGCAGCATCACGTCGGGGCGCATCAGCAGGATGCGGGCGAGCGCCACGCGCATCTTCCAGCCGCCGGACAGCGCGCCGACGTCGCCGTCCATCATCTGCTGGCTGAAGCTCAATCCCGCCAGCACCTCGCGGGCCTGGCCTTCGAGCGCGTAGCCGCCCAGTTCCTCGAAGCGAGCCTGCACTTCGCCGTAGCGGGCGATGATGTCGTCGATCTCGTCCGCCCGATCCGGGTCGCCCATGGCGTCCTCGAGCTGCTTGAGCTCGGCGGCGACGCCGCTGATGGGACCGGCGCCGTCCATCACCTCGGCGACGGCGCTGCGGCCCGACATCTCCCCGACGTCCTGGCTGAAATACCCGATGGTCACGCCGCGATCGACGGACACCTGCCCCTCGTCTGGCTGTTCTTCGCCCGTGATCATGCGGAACAGCGTCGTCTTTCCGGCGCCGTTGGGCCCGACGAGGCCGATCTTCTCGCCCTTCTGCAGCGCGGCGGACGCCTCGATGAAGAGGATCTGGCGGCCGTTCTGCTTGCCGATGGCGTCGAGGCGAATCATGGGGGTCCTGCGCAGTCCTTCACGTGTCGGTCCGGCGCACTTAAGCCATGCGGGGCCCGGATGAAAGAGGCGGAGGCCCGGCGCCCCCGGCGCGGCCATGGGGGTCCGGAGGTGAAGCGCCCGGCGGGCCTTGGGCGCCCCGGCGTCGCGCGTCTCCTGCCCGGCGGCGGCAGCCTCGTGTCAACGCGTCCGGGCGACCAGCCAGTCGCAGGCGGTGTCGAGAGGCTCGCGCGCGATCGGCGCGAGCGACATCGCCCGGAGATAGCCGTGGAACAGCCCCCGTCCCTCGTGCAGCACCACTTCGACGCCTGCGGCGCTCAGGGCCCGCGCATAGTCGCGGCCTTCGTCGCGCAGGGGATCGTGCTCTGCAACGGCAATGAAGGCGGGTGGCAACGCGGCGTGGCTCTGCGCCAGCATTGGCGCGGCCAGCGGGTTGCTGCGGTCGGCCGGATTCGGCACATACAGCGCAGCCACGTCGGGCAGGCTGCGTGCGGTGATGATCGGACCATCGGCATTCTCGACGATGGACGGACGGTCGTGGGAGAAATCGACCGGCGGATAGAACAGCATCTGCGAGTGGATCGTGCGGGCCGTGCCACGAAACATCAGCGTCAGGGCGGCCGCGAGATTGGCGCCGGCACTGTCACCGCCGACGGAAATGGCGCGCGCATCGACGCCGACAGTGGCCGCGTTGTCGAAGATCCATCCCAGCACAGCCGCGCAGTCGTCGACCGCGGCAGGGAACGGGTTCTCCGGCGCGAGCGCATAGTCGACGCTGGCGACGACGTGCCCTGCCTTGTCAGCGATGGCAGCCGCGATCTCGTCATGTGTCTCGGGACTGCCCTGCATCCAGCCGCCGCCATGCATGTAGACGAGGGCGGGTCGCGCCGGCCCGGTAGGGCGGAACACCCGGACCCGGACGGGCCGCGGTTGGGCGGGAACGACGACGACCTCGCTGGAGACTCCGGCCGGCAGAGGCTTGCGGGCCTCGGCGGCGAGCGTCTCGAGCATCTGCCTGCGAACGGCCGGCGAGGCGTCCTGCGGCACGTGGCGCCAGGCGGCCGTCCAATGGTCGAGGTAGGGCTGCAGCGATGGGTCGATCATCTGGCGGCCTTTCAGGCTGCGACGGGCGGGGCGCGTCCCGGCGCCCCGCCCGGCTGGCTCACTTGCGGACTTTGGCGATCGTGTCGAACAGGTCCTTCACGGCCGTCTGGTCGGCAGCGGCCGAGTACTTCTCGACCACGGGCTTCGCTGCAGCGCGGAACTTCTCCATCTCCGCCGCGGCGATCTCGTTGACCTGCATCTTGGATCGCATGGAATCGATGTTCGACTTGTCTTCTCCGATCACCTCGACGCGACCATAGGCTTCCGCCTCCTTCGCCGCCTCGGTGATGACCTTGCGCTCGTCGTCGTTGAGCTTCGACCACACCGGCTTGGAAAACAGCAGCGAGTCCACGAAGTAGACGTGCGATGTGAGCGAGAGATACTTCTGGACCTCGAACAGCTTGGCACTCACGAGCGTGGCGGCCGGGTTTTCCTGCCCATCCACGGTACCCTGTTCAAGGGCCGAGTAGACCTCGGGGAACGGCATCGGAACGGCGTTGGCGCCAAGGGCCTTCCACAGGTCGATGAACAGCGGATTCTGCAATACGCGGATCTTCAGGCCCTTGATGTCATCGACGGTCTTGACCGGCCGCTTGCTGTTGGTGAGGTGGCGGTAGCCAGCGCCCCAGTAGCCGAGGCCGACCAAGTCCTTTTCGTCCAGTTGGGCGTTGAGGCGCTTGGCGAACCCACCATCGAGTACAGCCATCGCCTCCTTGTCGCTCTGGAAGGCGAAGGGCAGGTCGAGAAGCGCGTAGTCCTTGACGATTCCGACGAGCGTGCTGGTCGCGGTCACGGTCGCGTCGACGGTGCCGCCGCGCATGGCCGACAGGGTCTGCAGGTCGCCGCCGAGCGCGCCGCCCGGGAAGATCTGAACCTTCATCTTGCCGCCCGACCGGGTGCTGACGGCATCGGCGAACTTCTGGATCGTCCGGCCGCGCGCGTTGTCGAGACCGATCTGAACACCGAGGCGGAAGTTCTGGTCACGCACCTGGGCCTGTGCCGGCACGGCAAGGCCTGCGAAGAGCAGCGCACCCGCTGCCAGGGTCATCAGGGTTTTCATGGTTTCCTCCCTCTTGAGAACGTTTGTGGACATCGGTTCGATCATCGCCCGAGCAGGAATGCCGCCGGAGCCGTGATGAGCCACGGGAACATCACGAACAGGAACAGGACGATGACTTCGGCGAGCAGGAACGGCCAGATTCCCCTGGTCACGTCCTCCATGCTGATGCGCCCAACGCCCGCGACCACGTTCAGAACGGTGCCGACAGGCGGGGTGATCAGGCCGATGGCGTTGTTGATGATGAAGAGCACCCCGAAATACACGGGGTCGATGTTTGCCGCCTTGATGATCGGCATCAGGATCGGCGTCAGGATCAGGATCGTCGGCCCGAGGTCGAGTGCCGTGCCCACGATCATGACGAGCACCATGATGGCCAGCATCAGGAGCATCGGACTGTCGATGAAGGGCTGGACGAGGACGACCACCGACTTGGCGATGTCCGAGACCGTGATCAGCCAGCCCGATACCAGAGCGGCAGCGACGAGGAACATGACGACGCTCGTCGTCATGGCGGCTCGCACGAAGATGCCGAAGAGGTCGGAGACCTTGAGCTCCCGATAGACGAACATCGCCACGACGAGCGCGTACACAGCGGCGACGACAGCCGCCTCCGTCGGCGTGAAGATGCCGAACTTGAGCCCGAATATGATGATCGCGGGCAGGCCGAGGGCCCATGCGCCGTCCAGAACCGCCCGCATCCGCTCGGCGCCCGTGGCCCTGGGAAGCGGCTTCACGTTCTCGTTGCGCGCCACGATCCACCAGGCGATCGACAGCGCGATCGCCAGCATCAGTCCGGGAGCGATTCCGGCGATGAACAGCTTTGTGATCGAGACATTGGCAAGCACGCCGAACAGCACGAAGGGAATGCTGGGCGGAATGATCGGCGCGATGATCGCGGCGGAGGCGATGAGCCCGCCGGCCCGGGCACGGTCGTGGCCAGCAGCGACCATCATGGGGATCAGGAAGGCGGAGAGAGCCGCGGCGTCCGCGACGGCAGAGCCGGACAGCGCCGCGATGATCGTCGCGGACAGGATGGCAACGTAGCCGAGCCCTCCGCGCACATGCCCGAGGAACGCCACCGCGATCTTGACGATGCGCTTCGACAGCCCGCCGGCGTTCATGATCTCGCCTGCGACGATGAACCCCGGGGCAGCGAGGAGGACGAAATTGTCGACGCCGTTCAGCACGTTCTGGGCGACGATCTGTGCGTCCATCAGATTGAGGTACGCCATCAGAGCGATGCCGCAGATGAGCAGCGCGAAGGCGATGGGCATGCCGATCGCCATGGCGGCCAGCAGCGTGCCGATGAAGATCGGGATCGTCATCGTCATGGCGCGGGGCTCCGGGAGCCGGCCTGAGGCTCTGTCGGCGGGTGCGGCTCGTCCTCGCTTTCCCGGACGGAGATAAGCTCCTCGTCCGAGAGGCGTCCGGTGGCCAGCATCACGAGATCCCACGCCAGGACGAGCCCGGCGAACACGCCGAAGAAGACGCCCGCCCCGTAGAACCAGGCCGTAGAGAGTTCGGCGGCCGGCGAGGTCACGTCCCAGTTGATCAGCATCTGACGCCAGCTGCCCCACAGCAGCAGGATGGTCGCGTAAAGCATCAGTGCGTGGCTGGCGATGAGACAGACCTTCCGTCCGGTGCGCCCCATTTTGCGCACGAGAACGTCCATCCCCAGGTGCTGGCGTTCCTTCAGCGCGACCACGGCGCCGATGAAGGTGATCCACACCAGGAACCAGCGGGCGAGTTCCTCCGACACCGTGATGCCCGAGTTGAACCCGTACCGCAGCACGACATTGCCGAAGACGAGGGCGATCATGAGCGCCAGAAGCACGGCGATGATCGCCTTCAGCAGCCAGAAGAACCCGTCGACGAGAGCCGTCATGCAGCCCTCCCCGCCCGGTCGAAGACGCGTCGCAACCGCGCAGGATCGGCTTCGATACCGGTGAAGAGGCGGAATGCCTCGGCGGCCTGGTGGACGTTCATGCCGCTGCCGTCGAGCGTGCGGCACCCGATGCGTCGCGCCGCGGCGAGCAGCTCGGTCACCAGCGGGAAATAGACGATGTCGCTCACCCATTGCCGCGGCGACAGCCAGTCGACCGGGAAGGGCGTCCCCGGAAACTTCGCCATGCCGACGGGCGTGGCGTTGACGACACCCGTCGCCGCGCGCACCGCCAGTTCCGGTTCGATGGAAACATCGAGCCTGTGGCGGCCGAAGCGGCCGGCCAGTTGGTCGACGAGCGCAGCGGCGCGCACGGCGTCGGTGTCGGCCAGCGAGAGGCGGGCAGCGCCCAGCATGAGAAGCGCATAGGCGACGGCAGCGCCCGCGCCTCCGGCCCCGAACAGGACGACATGGGAGAGGTCCGCGCCGGGCAGGTCGCGCCGAAGCGCCTCGGCATAGCCGGACCAGTCGGTGTTGTGCCCGATCCGGCGGCCATCGCGCAGGACCACCGTATTCACCGCGCCGAGCGCCTCGGCATGCTCCGACAGCGCATGCAGGTGAGGGATGACGACCTGCTTGCAGGGATAGGTGACGTTGAGGCCGACGAATCCGAACCGCTCCGCCGCGGTCAGGAGGTCAGGCAGGTCTTCGGACGTGAGGCCGAGGGTGTCGAGATCGATGAGCCGGTAGACGCCCGACAATCCGTTCGCGGCCGCTTCGCTCTGGTGCAGGATGGGTGCTCGCGACAGGCCGATGGCGGCGCCGATGAGGCCCATGAGGACCGTCTGGCCGGACGTCACGACAGGATCGTTGCGGTCCGCGCTGACGGGTGCCGTCTTCATGATGCCTCTCCGGGACCGCTGAAGCAGCCCGCGTTTCCCCACAATCGCCGCTCGCACGGATGGAGCAGCTTGCTGCGCTCCTTGGGTCGGATCATTGTACGAACCGGTGAGTTCAGTCAACGCGATTTTGAACCAAACCGTACAAAGCGAAATCGGCGTCCTGCACGCCGGGCGAAGGGGGAGCGCGAGGCTGTGTCAGAGAGCGAGATCGGCGAGCGCAAGAAGCCCGTGGCGGCGGGAACCCGAGACCCGGAGGGGGTGCGCCGGAACATCCTCGCTGTCGCGACGCACGAGTTCGCCGAGAAGGGTTACAGCGGCGCGCGCGTTGACGAGATCGCGGCGAAGACCGACACCAGCAAGCGGATGATCTACTACTACTTCGGCGACAAGGAGGGCCTGTTCGTCGCGGTTCTCGAAGAAGCCTACGCAGGCATCCGGCGCATCGAGCAGACACTCAACCTGGAAGGCCTCGCTCCGGTCGATGCGCTGCGGCGGCTGGCGGAATTCACCTTCGACTACCAGAACGCCAATCCCGACTTCGTCCGCCTTGTCATGGTGGAGAACATCCACAACGGCGCCCATCTCGAACGGTCCGAACGCATCCAGGGCCTGAACGTCTCGGTCATCGAGACCCTGGCGGAGGTCTACCACCGCGGCGTGGCCGACGGGATCTTCCGCGACGGGCTGGACGTCGTCGACCTTCACATGACGATCAGCGCCCTTTGCTTTTTCAACGTCTCGAACAGGGCGACGTTTTCGAGGATCTTCCGCATCGACATGAGCGATCCGCAACGCCTCGCCGGGCGACGCGCGATCGTGGGAGACACCATCGTCCGGTACGTGATCCGCGATCCGGGTTTGGCCTGAGCCGGTCCGCCCCTCAGCTCTCCGCCATGATGACGAAGTCCGAGCCCGTCTTCGTGTCGGGGCGGCTGGGAAGGTCCGTGACGACGAAGAGCATGCCAGGATGCATGCGGGCCTTCATTTCGTCGACGAATGCGGGTGATGCCGTCAATCGCGAGATAAGGGCCTCTTCGCGCGCGGTCGGCTGACCGGGATCCGCATGGTGGCTGATGCCCTGCCACGCAAGCCCCTTCGCCGGGTCGGCTGCACCGCGAAGCACGAAGACGTGCTCGCCAAGCCGAGGCTCGCCGGTGACGAAAAGCTCACCCGACGCCACTGCGACGCCATCCTCGATCAGCGTGATCTGTCTGTCGCCCGAGGAAGCGATGATGCTTGTGATGGGTGCCGATGTTCCGTCCGACCAGTCCGCCGGGTGCTTCTTGCCGTCGAGCTTTGCCACGGCGCCCTCGAACTCGTTCTCGGCATAAGCGCCAAGGACGAGGCCCGGGTGAACGAGGTCCCACGGATCGGAATGACTGCCCGAGATGATCACCGGCGTGCCGACATGGGTGATCGAGAACAGCTTCGCCGAGAACTCCATCGGCAGCCGCACGCACCCGTGCGAGGCCGGGTAGCCCGGCAGATTGCCGGCATGAAGCGCTATTCCATCCCACGTCAACCGGTTCATGTTCGGCATCGGCGCACCGTTGTAGGTGGACGAGCGATGGTTCTTGTCCTTCTGAAGGACCACGAAGACACCGGTCGGGGTCGAGTGGCCCGGCTTTCCGGTCGAGCAGGTCGACACACCGATACGGATGCCGTTGCGATAGACGTGGACGCGCTGTTCGGGGATCGAGGCGACGACCGCGACGGGCCCCTCCGGCGAGCGCTCGGGATGCCAGGTGAATTCGCCCGGCCGCAACGCGTGGATCTCCTTGACGACCTGCTGGGCCCGTGCGTGTCGCCAGGGCAGCGCAGGCGCGACCGCGCCGGCGGCGGTGAGCGCCAGGAGTGTCCGACGGGTGAAGGCACTGTTCATGTCAGCCTCGACGTGCGCGCTTTGCGAGGAAACACCAGGACCGTACGCCCGGGCCCACCGGCCCGGACGGGTGTCTGAGGCCGCTACTTCCAGAGCATGTTCGGCTGGCTCTGGGCCTTGAAGGCCTTGGCCTCGTCGCAGAACGCGTCGGGCGACTGGCCGGCCTCGGCGAGGAACGCACCGATGGCGACGCCGTACGCCAGCATGAGCTGGCGCTCGAAATAGGTCTTCTGCTCCGGCGACATCCGGGCCTCGGCCTTGTGCGCGAGGCGCTCGAAATGCTTCGTGAACTTCGCGTCGTCGAGCTCGATGTCGCCACAGGCCGATGCCGCGGCAGCGGAATAGGCCGCGAGATGCAGCGAGGCGAGTTGCTCGGGCGCCAGCGACTGCTTCAGGAAATCGACGGCATGCGACAGCACATAGCGGCTGATGCTGCCCGGTTCGGTGGAGGAGTTGGCGAGGGCGGGGACAGAGCCGACGGCGAGGACGAAGGCCAGGGCGATGGAACGCATCTTCATGGCAAGACCCTCAGTAGCCGTAGATTCGTTGGGAGATCGTCGGCGAATAGTTCCCGTTGGCCTTGTAGCAGGACCTTTGCGCCGGGTAGCAGGTCACTCCCGGATAGGGATGAAACACCGCGGAGTACTGGTAGCCGTAGGGAGGCGGCGGCGCGTAGGCCGGCTGCGGCGGCGCGTAGGGAGGCCCGCCGTAATAGGGCTGGTAGTACTCGCTCTGATGGCTTCGCGACGCCGCGGCCAGCGCCGCGGCTCCGATCAAGGCTCCGGCGACGATGGCGGCGTTGCGCCCATCCTTCGCGACGGCGATTGCTGGATTTCCGGTGGAAATCGCCAGCGCCAGCGCTGCCATCACCCCGAATTTCATCATGGCGTCACCCCAGAGCGTCCCGTCAGGTCACTGTCGCGGTTGCGCAGCGCCGTCCCGCAGGAGGAGCCGAAACGTTAAAATGTGAAAGTCCGGCTGACAAATGACATTTATTGCCTGACCGTCCGGCCGGTCGCGGCTGCCCGTTCAACCGCTGAACGGCGACACCGGTCCGCTTTGGCGCCCGGTGGCTCCATTGGCGCCCCCGTCGAGCGGACATCTTGACCCGGCTAAGCGCCGATGATGGGCAACGAAGGTCGGACAGGCCTCCCGAAGCGTGAGCCGAAGCGAGGCGGGGCATCCGGCCTACTTGAGGCTGGATGCCAGAAACGCTCTCAGGCGCTCGCTCTTCGGCGCGCCCAGCACGGCAGAAGGCGGCCCTTCTTCCTCGATGGCGCCGCGGTGAAGGAAAACCACGCGGCTCGCGACCTCGCGGGCGAAGCCCATCTCGTGCGTCACGACCAGCATGGTACGGCCGTCTTCCGCCAGCGAGCGCATCACACGAAGCACTTCACCGACGAGTTCGGGGTCGAGAGCGGATGTCGGCTCGTCGAAGAGCATCACCTCGGGCTCCATGGCGAGCGCGCGCGCAATCGCCACGCGCTGCTGCTCGCCGCCCGACATGTGGGCGGGGTACGCATCCTTTCGATGCGAGACCCCGACGCGAGCGAGATAGCGCTCCGCACGGTCGACAGCCTCGGCGCGCGAGAGACCCAGCACCCGCATGGGTGCCTCGATGACGTTCTCGAGCGCGGTCATGTGGGACCACAGATTGAACTGCTGGAAGACCATGGAAAGCCGCGCGCGAACCCGCTGGAGCTGTCGCGGGTCCGCGGCGACCAGTTCTCCCTTGCGGTCGGGAACCAGCCTGAGTTCCTCGCCGCTGACGACGATCCGGCCCGCGTTCGGCCGTTCGAGGAGATTGAGGCAACGCAGGACCGTGCTCTTGCCGGATCCCGAGGATCCGATGAGCGCGACCACATCGCCGGAGCGGGCGGACAGCGAGACGCCCTTGAGCACCTCGACGGCGCCGAAGCGCTTGTAGAGTCCCTCGACGAGCAGCTTCTCGTCGACCGCTTCGGCCTTCATTGCAGCGGCGTTCATGCTGGCGTCCTCACGGGCTGAGCAAATAACCGGACCGGCGGGCGACGGTCCCGGCGACCTTCCCAAGACGCCTGCCGGGCTTCACGAAACGCACATCCGTTCTGGCGAAGAACAAGCCCGCGCACGGACTGGGCACCGGCGTCGTCACGCCGGTCTGCGGATCGACGATGTCGGCAAGGGTTTCCCCGGCCTGAACCTTCTCTCCCACGCCACGTCGATAGACCAGGATGCCGCCGACCGGCGCCATCAAGGGTTCCGACGCCGCCAGCGGCGTTGGCTCGCATCGCGCCGGCGGAGGCGGGGGCGGATCACCGGCGAGCGCGCCGACGTCCTGGAGAAACGCGACGATTGCCGCGGCATCGGTCAGCGCGAGCTCGGTGGACACATCGGCTTGCCCGCGAAGTTCGACCGTGACCGACTGGCAGGCGAACGGAACCGGGCGGTCCGGGACGCTCTGCGCCAACTCGAACCATGGGCGGCTCAGCGCCTCGTCGAACGGCTCGCCCCCGGAGTTGTCGGCAAGAAGGAACGCCTGGCATCCGAGCCGTGCGGCCAAGGGAGCAAAGGTCTCGGCGGAGCCGGTGTGGGTGTAGAGATGGACGCAGGCTTCCGAGTCACAATGCAGGTCGAGCACGAGATCGCAGTCCGACGCCAGCGACATCAGGGTCTTCTTGAGGGACGCGGCGGCGCCGACGGCAGGCTGCTCCGCGAGAAGACCGGCCATTGCCGTGCGGACCAGCGCCGTGTTGACCGCCGGATCGGTACCCAGCCCGGCCGTCACCCGCTCGGCGAGCATGGTGGTGAGTGACGGGAAGCCGCGATTGAAATTGCAGCCGTCCTTGAGGTCGAAGCGGCCGATGGCCTGTCCAAGGACCTCCTGCGCGAGGCCAATCGGATTGGCGACAGGAACCAGAATGATGGAACCCATGACCTCCCCGGCCGCCTCCCGCTCGGCGAGCATGCGGCGCAGTTCGCTGGCGCAGAGCATGCCGGGGATCTCGTCCGCATGAAGCGCGGCCTGGATGTAGACGGCAGGCCTCGCCGAGGTCTCGCCGAAACGATGGACGGTGAGGCGATGGGACGCCCCCATGCCGTCGTTCTGGATGTCGATGGACTCGGTCATCATGCGCGCACCGCGGCTGTCTCCGCCGGCTTCGGTCGAAGGTGCTTCAGGAAGTGCCTTTCCAGAAGCTTCACGAGCCCGACGAGCGTGAAGGTGATGGCAAAGTAGAAAACCGCCACCATTCCAAAAGCTTCGAACGGTGCCAGCGTGTTGTAGTAAACGTCGCGAGCCGTGCGGGTCAGTTCCACGATGGTCACGGCGCTCGCGATCGAAGTCGCATGCATGACCATCACGAGTTCGTTGCCGTATTGCGGCAATGCTCGACGAATGGCGCTCGGCAGAAGGATGCGTCGGTAGATTGCCGCAGTCGTCATGCCAAGGCTTCGAGCCGCCTCGAGTTCGCCGCCGGGTGTCTGGCGCAAGGCGCCGGCCAGGATCTCGGTGGTGTAGGCGGTGGAGTTCAGGGCGAAGGCCAGCCACGCGCAGAACCAGGCATTGCGGAAGAGCGGCCAGGCGACGCTCTCGCGCAGCCATTCGAACTGCGCGAGACCGAAGTAGATCATGTAGAGCTGCACCAGCAGCGGCGTCCCGCGGATGACGTATGTGTAGAGGAAGACCGGCTTGGACAACCACGGATTGCGCGAAACCCGGGCAATCGCCAGGGGGACCGACAGCACGAAGGACGCGCTGACACAGATCGCCATCAGCAACAGACTGACCTGGAGGCCGCGCCAGTAGGCAGGCAGCGATTCCGCGACGAGCGCCCAGTCGATCATCAGAGTTCGACCTTTCTGACACCCAGCGAGAACCTGCGCTCGAGCCAGCCGAGCGCAATGATCGAGACCGTCGTGAGCGCCAGATAGAGAGCGCCGATCGTGGCGTAGAACGTGAAGGGCTGGCGCGTCGCGGCGGAGGCCAGGTTGGCCCGGTGCACCATGTCGTCGAGGCCGATGATCGACAGGAGCGCTGTCGCCTTGATCATCACGAGCCAGTTGTTCGTGAAGCCGGGAATGGCATGGCGCACCATTTGCGGCAGGATGATCCGGCGCAGCACGAGACCGCGCGTCATGCCGTAGGCCAGACCGGCCTCCATCTGTCCGCGCGGGATCGCGAGAATGGCGCCCCGGAACGTCTCCGTCAGATAGGCCCCGAAAATGAAGCCGAGGGTCGTCGTTCCGGCGATGAACGGGTTGATGTCGATGTAGCCGAGGCCTGCCTTGTCGGCGAAGCGATTGATGGCGATCTGCCCCCCGTAGAATATGAGCAGCAGGAGGACGAGTTCGGGCAGCCCCCGGATCAGCGTCGTGTAGAGGTCGGCAGCGACGTGGGCCACGCGCGACCCGGACAGCTTGGCGCTCGCGCCGACGAGGCCGAACACGCAAGCGATCGCCAGCGAGACGGCCGAGATGACGAGCGTCGATCGCAGGCCCTCGAGAATGGCCGGGAAATAGCCGTGCAGCATGGCTGAAGGGTCCGCTCCCGGTGGCGGGATCGCATCGTCTGTCGGGGTGCGCGGTACCGTTCTGGTCGCGCGGTTGCTTCGGGGGATGCCGGGCGGAGGTTTCCGCGCCGGCATCCCGACCTGGGGCGCCAGTCCGGCGCCGGCCCGACTTCAGGAGCCTGAGATGTCGAAGTCGAAGTACTTGTCGGCCAGCTTCTTGTAGGTGCCGTTCGCCTTGATCGACTTGAGCGCCGCGTTGATCTTGCCGACCAGTGCATCGTCGCCCTTGCGCACGGCGATGCCGACACCCGAGCCGGCGCCGATCCGGACGGATGGGCCAAGCTGGGCGTAGCCCTTGCCCTCGGACTGCTTCAGGAAGGCCTCGCCGGACACCACCGACGAACCGAAGGCGACATCGGCGCGCCCCACGGCGAGTTCCATGTAGACTTCGGTCTCCTTGCCGGCGAGGACGACTTCGCTGTCCTTGTAGTTCTCCGTCAGGAAGGCAGCGCGCGGCGAGTTGCGCAGGACGACGATCTTCTTGCCCTTCAGCGTCGCCGGCGAATGGTCGGCGAAAGCACCTTGCTTCGCGATGAAGCGCGACGGCACGTCATAGTAGGGATCGGAGAAGTCGACCGACTTCTTGCGGGCATCGGTGATCGTCATCGACGCGACGATCAGATCGAACTTCTTGGCGTTGAGAGCGGGGATGATGCCGTCGAATTCCTGTTGCACGAAAGTGCACTCAGCCTTCATTTCGGCGCAGACGGCGTTGGCGATGTCGATATCGAAGCCTTCGAGCTTTCCGTCCGGGGCGATTTTCGAGAACGGTGGATAATTGCCCTCCACGCCGACGCGTAGCTTCTCAGTCTGGGCCATCCCTGATGTCGTGAAAACAGCGGCGAGGGCCATGCCCCCGATCGCGGCAATGAAGGTACGCTTGAGCATGAGTGCGTCTCCCGATCGTGCGGACCCCTGTGACATCCGCCTGGACTTCACAGTGGCAGTAATTTTTCATATGGTCAATGAATGAAAACTTCTCTTCATGCCCAAAGCAGCGGCACCGGCCCGGGCGGAGCAGCCTTCGCGAGCTCCGACCTCGGGCAGCGCTTGCGTGAACTGCACGCTTCAGGGTCCGCATCGAACCGGGCCATCGCCGATCATCTCCTGCGAAATCCGGTCCATGGCTCGTCGCTGTCGATCGAGGACCTCGCGACGGCAAGCGGGGTTTCGACCGCCACCCTTTCTCGCTTTGCCCGCGCGCTGGGCTACAGCGGATACCCCGAGTTGCGCACGGCGCTGGCCGATACCCTCCAGAGCATCCTGCGGCCTGTCGAAAAGCTGCGCGGGGCCTTGTCGCGGTCGGACGGGGACGATCCGCTTCGCACCAGCCTTCAGGATTCGCTGGCGAATGTGCGTGCCACCGCCGAAGGGCTCGATCCGACGGCGATCGCCCGCGTGGTTCGCCGCTTGTCGGATGCCTCGGCCGTGTATGTGCTCGGCTTCGGCCTGTCCGCTCACCTCGCCGCGCTGCTGACGCTCGGCCTCCAGCCGTTCTGCCGCCAGCTCGTCAATGTGGTCGAGTTCGGCGGAACGGAGATCGCGGCCGGGCGCCTGATGAACCTCGAGGCGGGCGACGTCCTCATCGCCATTTCGTTCCCGCGCTACGCCACGGACGCGGTCCACCTGACCCGCTACGCCCTCGACCGGGGCGCGGGGATCGTCGCGATCACGGACTCGGTCGCCTCTCCACTCGCCCCGATGGCGCACGACCTTCTGATCGCGCAATCGACGCATCCGGTGCTGTCGTCGAGCAACGTCTCGGCCGTGCTCGTGATCGAAGCCCTCGTGGCCGCGTTCATGGTTTCAAACAGCGAGAACGTCGAGAAGGCGACGCGACTGACGGAGGCGATCTCGGCCTATCTCGTGGCGCAGCCGGGAAGAACCCGCTAGGCGGCCTCGGCACGCAGCAACATGCCGAACAGGTCACGCGGGTCGTCCGGATCGGCCAGCATGTCGAGGTCTTCGGCCATGCCGGTCCGCGCGACCTCGTCCGCCAGCCAGCGCAACGCCGAGAAGTCCTCGATGGCGAAACCCACCGAGTCGAAGAGCGTGATGGCCTGTGGCTCGCGCCGGCCGGGTTCGAGACCGGCGCAGATGCGCCATAGCTCGCGCACGGGATGATCCGACGCGAGTTGCTGGATCTCGCCCTCGATCCGCGTCTGGGGCGGAAACTCGACGACGATGTCGGCGCGCTGCAGGATGGCGGGGTGAAGCTCGGTCTTGCCGGGACAGTCCCCGCCGACGGCATTGATGTGAACGCCGGCACCGACCATGTTGTCCGTCAGGATCGTGGCGTTCGCCTTGTCGGCCGTGACCGTCGTGATGATCTGCGCGCCCTGCACCGCAGTTTCGGCCGAGGGGCAGATCTCGATCTCGAACCCGAAGCGGGACAGGTTGCGCGCGCAGCGGGCACTGGCGCAGGCGTCGATGTCGTGCAGGCGAAGTCGCCTGATCCCGAGCAGCGCCTTGAAGGCGAGGGCCTGGAACTCGGACTGGGCGCCGTTGCCGATCAGGGCCATGGTGTGGGCATCCGGCGCGGCGAGGTGGCGCGCCGCGACCGCCGAGGTCGCTGCGGTTCTCAGCGCCGTCAGGATCGTCATCTCGGTCAACAACAGGGGATAGCCGGTCTCCACGTCTGCCAGCACACCGAAGGCCGTGACCGTCTGCCGGCCATCCCGGGTGTTCTTCGGGTGACCGTTGACGTACTTGAACGCGTACTGACGGCCGTCGCTGGTGGGCATCAGCTCGATGACGCCATCGGCACTGTGCGACGCCACTCTCGCGGTCTTATCGAAGCTGTCCCAACGACGGAAATCGGCCTCTATGCACCCGGCCAGATCGGCCAGCACCCGTTCCACGCCGAGGCTCAGCACCAGCTTCATCATGCGGTCGACGCTGACGAAGCGTACGACATTGAGCTTTCGGTCCATCGTCTGGAATCTCCTGCTAGGGCTGTCGGCCACGCTGCAGCCGATCGGGCTTTCGGCGGGATCGAGCTTCGGTCGTGCCGTGTGGCAGCGTTCTTCCATGGAGGCTTCCAAAAAGACTGACCGAGCGTCTCCCCGAAATTCGCCGCGGACGATCACGAACGGCCCGAGCGACGTCCGGGTCGAGCCGATGCCTGCTGCGCGAGGTGCACCCGAGGCTGCACGGACGATCCTGCACGGATGAGCCGGGCAGAATGCTCGTCCTCGACTTCATCTCACACCTCCGACGCGGCAGAGGCTAGCAACCGGGGCCGGCGAAGCGAACAGGTCAATTTGCCATACTGCGTGCCAAAATCTATCGTTATGAGAACATCAACTACTCACTTTGGAACGCACGTGGACGCCCTGGATCAACGCCTCGTCACCCTGCTTCGTCACGATGGACGGCGGAGCGTGTCGGACCTTGCCATCGCACTGGGGACATCGCGGGCGACCATACGGGCCCGCATGGAGCGGTTGCGTCAGTCGGGCGACGTGGTCGGCTACACCGTTGTCCTGAAGGCCGACGTGCTCTCGGCCCCCGTCAGGGGGATTACGCTGATCGAGGTCGAGGGTCGCGCCAAGGACAAGGTCGTCGATGCGTTGAGCGGGTTCGGCGAGGTTACGGCGATCCATACGACCAGCGGGAAGTGGGATCTGATCGCCGAACTCAGCACCGATAGCCTCACCGCGCTCGATGCGCTCCTGCATCGCGTGCGGCTTGTGCCGGGCATCGGTGCCTCGGAGACGCACCTGCTTCTGGCGACGCCACGCAGCAGTCAGGCGCGGCTTGGATGAGCTTCCCCCGGAGGCGCGCCAGAAGGCCCTCCGAAACCGTCTGCGGCGTCAGGGCTATTGCTTGACCGAACCCGCCGCCAGCCCGGATGTCATGCGCGTCTGGAGGGGCAGGAAGAGCAGAAGCGTCGGCAGCGTGGTGAGGGCCGAACCCGCCATGACGTGCCCCCACTCCACGACGTTCTCGCCGAAATAGGAACTCAGCATGAGCGGCATGGTCTTCAACTCGGTGTTGGTGAGGAAAGCGAGAGCGAACAGGTACTCCGACCAGCACAGAAGGAACGCATAGGTCGCGGTGGCGACGATGCCGGGCATCATGATCGGCAGCACGATCTTGGTGATCACCTGGAACCGCGAGCAGCCGTCCATGATCGCCGCCTCGTCGAGGGTCCGCGGCACGGATTCCAGATATCCGACCAGAAGGTAGATCGAGAAGGGGATCGACACCGCGACATAGACGAAGATGAGGCTGAAATAGCTGTTCAGCAGGCCGAGCTTGGCGAACAGGATGAAGAGCGGCGTGACAAGGATGATCCAGGGAAAGGTCTGCCCCATCATCACCGATCCGAACAGCACTGCCTTTCCGCGGAAGCGAAGACGCGAGAAGACATAGGAGGCGACCACGGCCACCGCCGTCGAGACCAGCACGCTGACGATGCAGACGAACAGACTGTTGAAGATGGCCCGCGAAAACTCCGATGACAGCAGGCTGCGGTAGTTCGCCAGCGTGTAGACATGCGTGCCGGACGAAAACATCGTCTCGGGCGTTCGGAACGAGGCGACGAAAACCCAGGCCGTGGGATAGACGAGCACGAAGAGCGATACGAGCGTCGTCGCGATAATGGCGAGTTCGACGCCGAGATGCCGGGGGCCGCGCCATCCGGATCGGAACCGGTGCGGAGCGGCGACCATCAGAACACCTCCTTGAGTTCGCGCTGGGCGATGACGCGCAGATAGATGATCCCGAATGCGGTCATGATCGCGGCCATCACGACCCCGACCGCGGAGCTGTAGCCGAGGCGGCCCTCGATGAACCCCTTGATGTAGACCTCGGTGGCCATGACGTTGGTGTAGAGGCCCGGCCCGGCGCCCGTGGTGAGCCAGACATAGACGAAGTTGTTGAAGGTCCAGAACGTCGACATCAGCACCATCACGATGATCGCCGGCTTGAGATGGGGCAGGTAGACGAAGCGCATCACCTGCAGCCTGCTTGCGCCGTCGACCTCGGCCGCCTCGACGAGTTCGTCGGGAAGCGATTGCAGGCTCGCCATGAAGGTGAGCGTCACCAGTGGCAGCGTATTCCAGGTGATGATCGTGATGAGTGCCGGCCAGACGAAGTTCGCGGTCGCTAGGAACGCGATCGGCTGCGATATGAGCCCCAGTGTCATCAGGGCCTCGTTGATCGCCCCCACACGGGGGTCGAGCATCCAGCGCCAGATCAGGATCGCAACGATGGGCGGAGTGGCCCACGGCACCAGAAGCAGCACGCGGCTGATCGTCTGGAGGCGATACTTGCGGATGGTCCGGCTGGTGAGCAGGAACGCCAGAGCGAGCCCCAGCACGATGCGCACCGTGACGCCGACCACTGTCAGCCAGATGACCGTGTTGAAGAGGACGTTGCGAAAGTCCCGGCTCGTCAAGAGTTCCAAGTAATTCTCAAGGCCGATCCATTCACCGCCTTTCTTCATGCCGAACAGGCTGAGATCAGTGAAACTGTTGTTGAGATTGTAGAGAGTTGGATAGAGATAAAAACAAATCAGGAAAAAGAACGTAGGCACGAGCATGGTGACGACGAACCGGCTATCCCCTTTCATCTGTCACTCGTCCTCGGTCGCTGGCATCGGGAGATCGGGGGGAAGGCGGCCCGGAGCAGGCGAACGCTCCGGGCCGATCAAGTCGTGACGACCTATTTCTGGTTCTTGGCCAACTCCTTCGAGATCGTGTCGTGCAGGTCGGCGGCCGCCTGCTTGGTCGTCTTTTCGCCGATGAAGACCGAGCCGGCGGCGCGACCGACGGCATTCCACATGAAGGGAATGGCGACGGGACCATTGTTGTAGGCCCCCCAGCTCCGCGCGGTCTGCAACTGGGCCGTGAAGCCGGGCGCGATCTCGGCGGGCAGCCGGTCGTAGTTCATGACCGGGCGCTGGGGCTGGACGTAGTTGGTGTAGTGCTTGGTGAAGAGCGGATCCGGCGTTGTCAGGAACCGAACAAGCCGCCAGGCCAGTTCCGGGTGCTTGCTGTTGGCGCTGATGGCGATGTGACGGCCACCGAAGAACGTCTTCGATCCGTTGACGTCGGCGGGATGCGGGGCGGCCGCGAACGGCACGGGCTTGCCCGGAAAGCGCTGCTTGAAGGTGTTGACGATCTGGACCCCGACGGCATCGGGAACGCTGGCGAAGGCGATGTCGCCGTTGACCATTCCCTCGACGATCTCAGGCGCACCCCACAGGCAGATCGAGAGATTCGACTTCGGGTTGTGGCCCTGATCCAGATAGCTCTTGTAGTAGTCGAAGGCCTCGGCGATCTGGTCCGGCGTAATGTTGACGAAGTACTTGCCTCCGTTCGGCTGCTGGTCGATGAACGCCCAGCCCTTCGACCAGATGTAGAAATTCGTGAGGAACCAGATCGTCGGCGTTCCGCAGGTCCCGGCCGGGAACCCCCAGCCCGCCTTGCCGGTCTTCTCCTTGACCGCTGCGCTGGCCTTGCGCAGTTCGTCCCACGTCTTGGGGAACGTCTCGTGGCCCGCGGCCTTCAGCAGGTCCTTGTTGTAGACCATACCGAAAGTGTCGGTGGTGAAGGGAATGGCGTAGGGCTTGCCATCGGCGCCCATGGCCAGGTCACGGGATACGAACTGGTCCCAACCGGCGACACCGATGCCCGTCTTGGCGATGAGGTCGTCGAGCGGACGCAGCGCGCCCGCTGCTGCGAAGGCACGCGGCCACACGAACGCGATCTGCGCGACATCGGGCGCCGAACCGACCGCCGCTTCGCGCAGGAACTGCTGCTGTGCATCGCCCCAGCTCACGCGCTGCATCGTGACCTTGATGTCGGGGTTGGCCTTCTCGAACTCGTCGAGCGCCGCACGCATCTGCGGTGCCTCGGGATCGTTGAAGCGGAACGTGATGGTGGTCTGCGCCTGCGCGGCGCTCGCCAGTCCGGCCAGCATAACGCCGGCCAGCAGTCCCTTCAGTCGCATGGTCATGTCACCCTCCCTTGTCCTGATTATTTGCGACGCTCCGGATGCTAGCATCGCCCGGATTGCCCAAGCGAGATTGCCCGGCTTGCACGCCCTCGGCGAGGCTCGCCAACGCCGTGCCGATGCGACTCGCGTTCTCACTGCCGAAGCCCATCTGCCTTGCGAGCCAGAATACGGTGCGTGCGGCATCCGCAAGAAGCGTCATGCCGCCCGCTTCGCCAGCCATCGACCGAAAGAGCCCGATATCCTTCAGGCCGACATTGACGCTGAAGCTCATGCTGTGGTCGTCGGCGATCAACCGGGGGCCCAGGTCTGCCAATGCGCGGCTGTTCGCGTTGCCGTTGGAGACCACCTCGAGCAGCATCTGCCGGTCGACGCCGAGCCTGGCGGCAGCCGTGAACGCCTCGGCGACAACGGCGATGTTGCACATGCTGATCGCGTTGTTGAGCACCTTGACGCGATGGCCGTGTCCGAGCGGGCCGACATGGAAGACCTGCTTCGCGACGCAGCCGAAAACGGGCCGGAGACCGTCGACCGTGGCCGCATCCCCGCCAACGATCATGTTGAGTTCGCCGGCCCATGCTTCCCGCGGGCCCTTCATCAGCGGAGCGTCGACGAGCGTCATGCCCGCCGATGCCGCGTGTCGTCCCAGTTGCTCGGTCAGGACAGGATCGCTGGTCGAGCAATCGACCAGAACGAGACCCGGCCTTCCCGCGGACAGAAGCCCGGCGTCTCCGGCGAAGACCGCGCGCACCGTTGCCACGTCGGGGAGGCAGGTCATGACGATGTCGGACGCTGCTGCCAACGCGCCAAGGCTGTCGATCTCGACAGCACCGCGACGTCGCAGATCGTCGATCCTGTCCCGCCGGATGTGGGGCAGCACGCGAACCTCGTGCCCATGCTCGAGCAGGTTCTTGCACATCCCGTGGCCCATGAGGCCGACGCCGACGAAGCCGATCCTGGGCTTTGGCATTGTCATGCGTCCTTCCCCGCCAGAGGGGCGTGGGCCGGAATGAGGCGCTCCGACTTCAAGTCGGACCAGAGCCCCGGAGGCAGCGGTCGCGCCACGAGATCGGCGTTGATCTCGACTTCGGCGGCGCTACGCGCGCCGGCAACGACCGCAGCGACGGCCTTGTGACCGAGAGGAAACTGGAGGGCGGCGGCAGCAAGCGGGACACCATGGCTGTTGCAGACCGCTTCGATGCGTCGGACCTTGTCGAGAACATCGGCCGGCGCATCCTGATAGAAGTATTTTGCGCCGGACGAAGCCCCGGTCGCGAGGACGCCGGAGTTGAACGGCGCCGCCATCAGAACGGCGATCTTCCGTTCGGAAGCGAGTGGCAGGAATGTGTCGAGCGCCTCATGGTTCAGCAGGGTGTACTGGCCAGCGAGCATGATGCAGTCGAAGTCGCCATCCTTGGCAAAGCGTTCGCAGACATCGGCATCCTTGATCCCGACACCGATGGCCTTGACGAGCCCTTCCTCGCGCATCCTTGCAAGCTCGGGATAGGCCCCGGACATCGCCTCGCGATAGCGCTGCTCGAAACCGTCGCCGTGCCATCGACGGACAACGTCGTGGATCAGCAGGACATCGACATAGGCGAGCCCGAGACGCTGGAGACTGTCCTCGAGGGATCGCCGGACACCTGCGGCGGAATAGTCATAGACATAATCGAAGGGCAGCGGGGCCGCGAAGAGTTCACTCCTGCCCATGGCCCGACCGACCGGCCGCAGGAGGCGCCCCACCTTGGTGGACAGGATGAAGCTCTCCCTGGGCCGCGAACGCAGGGCCTCGCCCAAGCGATGCTCGCTCAGACCATGGCCATAGAGCGGGGCCGTGTCGAAGTAATCGATGCCGCGGCGAAGGGCGGCGTCAACGGCCCCGCGAGCGTCCGCATCGCTGACTTCGGTGAAGAGCCCTCCGAGCGGCACGCCGCCGAACGCAAGCACGGGCACGTCGAGGCCCTTGGACCCGATGGGGCGCCGCGGCAAACTCACGGTGCTGCTCCGAGTCTGACGATGACGCCAGCCTCGGCTTCCCGGAGTTGAAGGATACTCGTGACGTCGTCGCGATCATGGCCCTGACGACGCGCCTCCCCGAACGCCTCGTAGGCCGCGGTCCCGACGGCGGCTGTGATCCCGTATTCGCGGGCAAGACCGAGGGCCAGCCGCAGATCCTTGTGACCGAGCGCGACCATGAAGCCGGGTTCGAAATTCCCCGCCAGGGCGAACTGCGGATAAGCCGAGAGAGCCTGCGCATTGGCGGCCATCGTCGAGCCAAAGACCTTGAGCATGTGCTCGACGCTGAGGCCCGCCCTCGTTCCCAGGGAGAACGCCTCGGCGGACACGGCGCAGCACGTCAGGGCGAGGAAGTTGTTGACCACCTTGGTCGCCGAGCCGCCACCCAGGGGGCCACACCGGATGAATGTGTCGGCGAGGTGATCGAGGATTCCCTGGATTTCCGCGATATCCGCATCCTCGCCGCCGATCATCAGGACGAGTTTGCCCTCCTCGGCATGCCGTGTGGTTCGACCGACAGGACTGTCGATCATCCGGACACCGGCGTCGGCCATGGCTGCGCCGACGCGGCGCGTCGTGGTGGGATCCACCGTGCTCATGTCGATGTAGATCATGCCGGGGCGAAGTCCCTCGATCAGCCCGCCCGGCCCAAGAGCCACGCGATCGACGTCCGGCGCGTCCGGCACAATGGAGATCACCACGTCGCTGACGGCCGCGACTGCGGCCGGCGTGTCGCGAGAGCCCGCCCCCGCAGCCACGAAATCGCGGACGACTTCGGCTTTCAGGTCGCACACGGTCATGGGGTAGCCGGCGGAGAGGAGACGCCAGGCAATAGGGCGGCCCATGGCACCGAGGCCTATAAAGCCGATCCGCTGCATCGTCCCCCTCCCCCTTGGCGATCTTCCATCGCCCACTGTGATTGCCTACGCTCGTTCTTGGATTTGTCGGTCTATCGTTTCCGACTCCCGGAAAGGCGAAAGGCGATGAAACGCATTGCATTCAGGCTGCAGCTGAAGCCCGGGTGCCTGGCGGAATACACGCGCCGGCACGATGAAATCTGGCCCGAAATGGCGGCACTGATCCGCTCGACCGGCGTGTCCGACTTCAGGATCTGGCACGATCCGGAGACCGACACCCTGTTCTGTTCGCAACTGCGAGTCGACGACGGCGTGGCGGACTCGATCCGCGGCCACCCTGTATGGCGACGGTGGCAGGCAGCGATGGCGGATCTTCTCGTGACGAGTCCCGACGGGACCGCACGGCGCTGGCCGCTCAATGAAGTGTTCCATCTGCCGTGACCGAAAGCCGGTAGGCTCGTCGAGCCGAGGTGGAGAAGAGCAGTTCGAGTTCTTCGCGTGTCGCATCCGCAAGGATTTGCCGCAACGCATCGACCTGGTGCGGGATCGTGGTCATCATCTTCTCTATCGGGAAGTTGCTCCCGTAGAGGCACCGTTCGAACCCGAACACGTCGACAGACTCCCGCACGAAGGAGCGCAGGCCTTCGACGGACCAATGCCGGTCGATCGGCCAAAGGCCGGAGATCTTCAACCAGACATTGGGCCGCCGCGCGATGTCGCGCAGCCCCCGTCGCCATGTGGCCTCGCCGTCGGGATCGTGCAGTATCGGCCAGCCCAGATGGTTGAGGATGACCGTTGTATCGGGGTGATCGTCCGCCAGCCGACATGCCATGGGAAGCTGCGCGGGAAGGCAACCCAGATCAAATGACAATCCGCGGCGCCCCAGTGCGCGGAAACCGCGGCGAAACGCGTCGTCCTCCATCAGGTCGAAGCGCGATGCCGCACGGCGCACCGGCTCGGCATGCCAGTTCAGCATCATCCGGACGCCGCGAACCAGCGGCTCGACGGCGATTTCATCGAGATCGGCTTCGATGTTCGCGGAGGTGAGGTCGGCGAAGGCCACGACGGCGGAGGGAATGCCCGTTCTCACGGCGCAGTCCGACAGCCATCGAGTCTCGCCACGAGGGTCGGCGCAATTGGCCTGGACGTGAACACAGGCGATCACATCGACATCGTGCCAGTCAGTACGATAGCGAG